>JAUHWK010000688.1 GCA_030424555.1 bacterium
CAGAGGCCGTCCCTGAGCTCGCGGTGATCACCGACGTCGCGCTCGATCCCTACAGCAGCCTGGGACAGGACGGCATCGTGGTCGATGGCCAGATCGACAACGATCGGACCCTGGATGCGCTGGTCGCCCAGGCCGTGTGTCAGGCCCGTGCAGGCGCGGACATCGTCGCGCCGTCCGACATGATGGATGGCCGGGTGGGACGCATTCGTGCGGCCCTCGACGCGGCGGGGTTCTCCGACACCCTCGTGCTGTCCTACAGCGCCAAGTACGCGTCGGCGTTCTACGGGCCGTTCCGCGACGCCCTCGACAGCGCCCCGCGCGGCGGGACCGACAAGCGGACGTACCAGATGGATCCCGCCAACGGCGACGAGGCGCTGCACGAGGTGGCGCTCGACCTCGACGAGGGGGCCGACCTGCTGATGGTCAAGCCCGGCATGCCGTACCTGGACGTGGTCTGGCGGGTCAAGCAGGCCACCGGGCGGCCGGTGTTCGCGTACCAGGTGTCGGGTGAGTACGCGATGCTGTGCGCGGCCGCGGAGCGCGGGTGGCTCGACAAGGACGCGGTCGTCGACGAGGCGTTGCTCGGGTTCAAGCGGGCCGGGTGCGACGCCATCCTGACGTACTTCGCGATCGAGTGTGCCGAGCGGTGGGGGGCGAAGTGAGGATCACGACCTGGAACGTCAACGGCCTTCGTGCGGCCCTGAAGAAGGGCTTCCCCGAGTGGCTGGAGCAGATCGCGCCGGACGTCCTCCTGCTGCAGGAGATCCGAACCCTGCCCGAGCAGCTTCCGGCGCCCTGGCGCGCGCCCGATGGCTGGCACGTTCACTGGCACCCGGCAGAGAAGAAGGGGTACGCCGGGACTGCGGTGTGGTCGCGCCACCCCATCGAGGACGTGCAGACGGGGTTGAGCGACGACGACCCAGAAGGCCGCGTGCTTTCCGTGCGAACGGGCGGGGTGCGGGCGGTGAGCGTGTACCTGCCGAGCGGCTCGTCGGGCGACGCGCGCCAGGCGGTCAAGGAGGTCTGGATGGACCAGTTCCTCGCGTGGTCGGGGGCGCTGGCCGATGCGGACGAGCCGGTGTGGATGGGGGGCGACCTCAACGTGGCCCACACCGAGCAAGACATCTGGAACGCCAAGGGCAACGCAAAGAACTCCGGGTTCCTCCCCCACGAGCGGGCGTGGTTCACGACCTTGTTGGAGCGTGGGTGGCACGACGCCTTCCGGGCCCACTTCGGCGACGTGCAGGGGCCGTACTCGTGGTGGTCGAACCGCGGGCAGGCCCGACAGAAGGACCGGGGATGGCGCATCGACTACCTGTTGGGGAACGCGGTCGCGGCCCGGTCGGTGACCTCGGTGGAGGTCGCCCGGGAGGCGGGCCTTCAGTGCAGTGATCACGCGCCGGTCACCGTCACGCTGGACTCCCCGTGAGTCCGTGGCGGTTGGACGGCGCGCGCGCGGTCGTCACGGGGGGGACCAAGGGGATCGGGGCGGCGATCGTGTCGGAGCTTGCCGAGCTGGGCGCGTCGG
>JAUHWK010000178.1 GCA_030424555.1 bacterium
TACGAGCCCGAGCAGGTCGAGGGCATCCACCCGTACACCCCGCTGGAGGTAGCCGGCCGGGACATCTACGTTCGCGAGGGCTGCTACCTGTGCCACAGCCAGTGGGTCCGCCCGTTCCGGAGTGAGACGCTCCGCTACGGCGACTGGTCCCGCGCAGGCGAGTACGTCTACGACCGGCCGTTCCAGCTGGGCAGCCGGCGCATCGGGCCGGACGTCCACCGGGTGGGCGGCAAGTACAACGACGCCTGGCACTACGAGCACATGAAGGATCCGCGGTCGACCAGCCCTGGATCGATCATGCCGCCGTACCCCTGGCTGCACGAGTGGACCTGGAGCCCTGAGGACGTCGACGCGTCCGTGCAGGCGCTGGCCACGCTCGGCCATCCGTACGACGAGGCGGTCCTTGCCGATGTCGGGGGCAACGCGCAGGCACAGGCCGAGGACATCGTCGGGCGGCTGTCGGAGAGCGGGATCACCGTCTCGGCCGACAAGGAGATCGTCGCCTTGATCGCCTACTTGCAGCGCCTGGGCAAGGACGGCGTCGCCGCCCGCGCCGAGGGAGGTGAGGGATGATCGTGGTCCTCAGTCTCAACCCGATGTTCCACACGGCGGGCCAGAACACCTCGATGGGGTGGTGGCTCGCGATGACCACCGTGATCTTCATGAGCGTGTTTGTGGGCTGGACCTGGTGGGTCTACCGCCCCGCGAACCGTGCGCTGATGGCTTCGGCCGCGCTCATGGTGTTCGACGACGACGATCGCATCGTCGGTCCCCACGGGGACGACGACGGAGGTGTGCGATGAGCAAGCTCAACGACGAGATCCTCGGTCACGGCGACGAGTCCGATGGCATCGAGGAGTATGACAACCCGTTGCCCGACTGGTGGGTGGGCATGTTCCTGCTCTGCATCGGCTGGGCCGGCGTGTACTTCGCCAACTGGCACATCGTGGACAGCAAGACCCAGGCCGGCTTCTACGAGCAGGAAGTGGCCGAGGCCAAGGTCCTGTGGCCCGAGCTGGACAAGGGGGCGGCGTTCGACGACTCGCCCGCCGCGCTGGCCAAGGGCGGGGAGCTGTTCGCCGCGAACTGTTCCAGCTGCCACGGGGCGAACCTCGAGGGCGGGATCGGCCCGAACCTCACGGACGCCGAGTGGATCCACGGCGGCACGTTCGACGAGGTGTTCTCGACGATCGACAAGGGCGTCGCCGCCAAGGGCATGCCGACCTGGGGTCCCATCCTCGGCCCCAAGAAGATCGGCACGCTCGCCAGCTACATCCTGTCCAAGCAGGGGAGCGCGCCGGCTGCGGCGGCCCCGGCCGCGGCGGACGCGGGCGTCGTGGCAGCAGCGGACGCCCCAGCAGCGGACGCCCCAGCGGCGGACGCCGCCCCCGAGGGCGCTGTCAACGGCGCGGCCGTCTTCGCCAAGAACTGTGTGGCTTGCCACATGGCGGACATGACCGGGGGCATCGGGCCCAACCTGATCGATGCGGAGTGGATCCACGGGGGCGAGCTCGCCCAGATCCGCACGACCATCGAGAACGGCGTCCCGGCCAAGGGCATGATCTCCTGGAAGGGGACCCTGTCGGACGCCGAGATCGAGGCGGTTGCCGCGTACGTGTACGGCAAGAGCCACGAGGGCGGGTGATCCGCCGCACCCGCTTCACCGGGTGGGGCATCTCGCCCATCGCCCGCGCCGGCCCCGTGTCGGCGCGGGCGTCGTCGTGTGAGGGGACCGTTCGTGGCACGCGCTGGAACGGGGTGAGACGCCGTGAACCACGACGTGGGGGCAGGCGCGCGGGCGCGGGCATTCGGCATTGGCACACGCCATGCATGGCCCGCAGCCGGCGGAGGAGCCTACCATGACCCTGTTCCACGGCCTGCGTCCCTGGGTGTACCCAGCCCCGATCCAGGGGTGGTACAGCGCGTGGCACAAGCGATCGGCCGCGGTGCTGTTCGCGGTCTTGTTGCTGGTTCCCTGGATCCGCATCGCGGGTCAGCCCGTGTTCCTGGCGGACCTCGGCAACCGGCGGCTGAACGTCCTCGGCACGATCTTCCTCGCGTCCGACGGCGTGTTGCTGCTCCTCGGGGGCTTGTTCGCGGTGTTCTCGCTGTTCATGTTCACGTCGCTCTTCGGCCGACTGTGGTGCGGCTACATGTGCCCGCAGAGCGTGTTCATGCTCAACCTCGTCTACCCGATCGAGCGGTGGATCGAGGGCACGCGCGGCAAGCAGATGCAGCGCGACAAGGGGCCTTGGACCTGGGACAAGGCCTGGCGCAAGGCCGCCAAGTGGGCCGTGTTCATCGCGATCGCCGTGATCGTCTCGATGAGCTTCATGGGCTTCTTCATCCCGGCCCCCACGCTGTGGACCGGGCAGGCGAGCGCGACGTCGTATGGCGTGGTGGCGTTCTTCACGGCCATCTGGTCGACCGACTTCATCTGGTACCGCGAGCAGACCTGCAACTACATCTGCCCCTATGCGCGGTTCCAGGGAGCGCTCACCGACGACGAGAGCCTGGTGATCGCCTACGACGTCGAGCGGGGTGAGCCGCGGGGCCGTGAGGCCAAGGCGCGGGGTGGCTGCATCGACTGCAACAAGTGCGTGGTCGTGTGCCCCCAGGGCATCGACATCCGGGACGGCTACCAGCTCGAGTGCATCGCCTGCGGCAAGTGCATCGACGCGTGCACGAGCGTGATGGACCGTCTGGGGCACGACACCCTCGTCCGGTACACGACCGAGGCCGAGGAACACGGGGCCACCCACCAGTGGCTCCGCCCGCGCACGCTGGTCTACGGGGCGCTGCTGAGCGTCCTCACGGCGGCGTTTGCCTACGTGTTGTGGAACCACAACCCGCTGGAGCTCAACGTGGACCGGGCGCCGGGCTCGCTGTACGTCGTCGACGACGATGGCTACGTCCGAAACACGTTCATGCTCAACGTCGCCACCCGGCACCTCGAGGAAGAGACCCGGGTGTACCTGGTGACGGTCGACGGCCTCCCCGAGGACAGCCAGGTGCGGGTCCGGCCCATTCAGCTCGAGGCGTCCTCACGGACCACGGTCCCGCTGATCGTACGGGTCCCAAAGGACGCGGTCGACGGTGCGCTGGCCCTGACGGTGAGCGTGAAGGGGCAGGAGGACTCGGTGAGCGAAGAGACGGTGTTCAAGGCACCGCGACACGGAGGCTGAGGTGGCATTCATGCGTGGCATCATCGTGGCGGGCGTCATCGTCGTCTGCTGGAACGCGTTCTTTCTGTACACGGCGATGGGCGTGAACGACCCTGTCGTCGCGTCGTACGAAGCCGAGGCGCGCTGACCGTGTCCAACGCCACCCCCACGGCCACCGCGGTGCATCCGTGTCCCCACTGCGGGACCCCGGTCGCAGGGCCCGTGGGGACGTACTGCTGCCACGGGTGCGAGGCGGCCGCCGAGATCCTGGGACAGGCGGGGCTGGAGGGGTGGTACGCAGCCCGGCAGCAAGCGGCCCCCCGGGTCGGCGCGGTTCGCCCGGTGGACGTGGCGTGGGATCGGTTGGGCGTGACCCCTGTCTCCGAGGGGCTGGTCGAGGCCACGTTCGCGATCGACGGCCTGCGCTGCGCGAGCTGCACGTGGGTGTGTGAGCGGCTCCTGGAGCGAACGGACGGCGTGGAGGACGCGCACGTCAGCTACGCGACCGGTCGGGCGCGCGTGCGGTTCCGCGCGGACGCGACCGATCTCGGGCAGGTCACCCAGCGCGTCACCGGCATCGGGTACACCCCCCGTCCGGTCGACGACCCAGGCCACCCGGACCGGGACCTGATGATGCGCCTGGGGGTCGCGGCGTTCGCGGCCGCCAACCTGATGGGTCTGCACATCGCGCTGTACGCGGGGGCGTTTGAGGGCATGGATCCCCGGTTCGTGCAGCTGTTCCGCTGGATGGCGCTGCTGCTCGCGACGCCGGTGGCGACGTGGTCGGCGATGCCGTTTCACGCGGGCGCGGTGCACGGCCTTCGGGTCGGGACGGTCCACATGGATCTGCCGGTCTCGCTCGCGGTCGGGCTGGTGTCCCTGCACGGCCTGGTCGCGACCGTCCTGCACCGCGAGACCTATCTGGACAGCCTGGGCATGCTCGTCGCCCTGCTGCTGGCGGGACGGGTGCTGGAGGCGCGGGGACGTCGGCGCACGGCCGAGGCCGCGACCCGGCTCGCGGCGCGGGTCCCCCGGGATGCTCGCAGGGTGACCGAGGACGGGGTGGAGGAGGTCGCCTCCGACGCGCTGCAGCCCGGCGACCGGGTGCTGCTGGCGCTCGGCGACGACGTGCCGGCCGATGGGGTGCTGGCCGCCGGCCGGGTGTCCGCGGCCCTCGCGGTGCTGACCGGGGAGTCCCGGGCGGTGGACCTCGGGGTGGGGGATGCGCTGGTCGCGGGGGCCGTGATCGAGGACGGCCATGGCGAGCTGGTCGTCACGCGCGCAGCCGGCGACACGTTGCTGGCCGGGATGGCCCGGCAGCTGCAGGAGGCGGCGGACCGGCCCGTGCCCCCCACCGCGGCCGACCGGTTGGCGCCGGCGTTCGTGTCGGCGACCCTCGGGGTGGCGGTGGCCACGCTGGGGCTGGTCGGGTTGTCGCACGGTCTGGACGAGGCGATCGCTCGGACGGCGGCCGTGTTGGTCGTGGCGTGTCCCTGCGCTCTGGCGCTGTCGGCGCCCATGGTCGGCGCGGCAGGCTTGGGGGCGGCGGCGCGGCGTGGCCTGCTGATGCGGCGGCCCGACGCGCTGGAGGCGCTCGCCCAGGTCGACGTCGTGATGCTCGACAAGACCGGGACGGTCACGGGCGGGCGACCCGAGGTGGTGGCGGCCGATCCTGAGGCCCTGCGCATCGCCGCGGGGCTCGCGCGCATGAGCCGGCATCCGGTCAGCCAGGCGTTGCTGGAGGCGGCGGTGGCCCAGGGGGTCCCGATCCCCGTGGTGGACGACGGCGTGGAGCACCCTGGGCTCGGGCTTGATGGCACGCTGGACGGCGTGGGGTGGACGCTGCGAAGCGGCGGGGCCGGCATCGTCCGGATCACCGCGGAGGACGGTCCCACCCACCTGATCCACCTGGCGGACCGGCCGCGTCCAGAGGCGGCCGCGGATCTGGCAGCCCTTCGGGCGGTCGTGCCGGATGTCCGGTTGCTCACGGGCGATCATCGGGGTGTCGCGGAGCGCATCGGGGCGGACGTGGGCCTGGAGGCCGTGCAGGCGGAGGTCGACCCGGCCGGAAAGCGGGCCGCCGTGATCGACGCGCAGCAGGCGGGGCACCGGGTGTTGCTGGTCGGCGATGGGGTGAACGACGGCCCGGCGCTGGCGGTGGCGGACGTGGGCATCGCGATGCAGTCCGGGGCGGCGAGCAGCGTGGCGGCCGCGGGCGGGGTGCTGGTCGGTGACCGGCTTGCGCCTCTGGTGGCAGGGGTTCGCGTCGGGCGGTTGGTGCAGGCGGCGGTCCACCGCAACCTGTGGCGGTCGGGGACGTACAACGTGCTCGCGGTCCTGGCGGCGGTCCTCGGATGGATCGGGCCGCTCACGGCGGCGGTGCTGATGCCCCTGTCGAGCGGGCTGGTGATCGCGAGTGCGGCCGGTCTGGACGGCGCGCTACGACGCCAGGAGGAGGCGACGTGAACGCCCTGTTCTTCCTGGTGCCGATCGCCGTCCTGCTCGGGGCAGGGTTCGCGCTCGCGTTCTTGTGGGCGGTCCGCGATGGCCAGTACGACGACGTGGACGACGCCGCGGAACGGGTGCTGCACGACGACGCGTGAATTGACGATCGTCCCCGTTGCACGGGGGCGACGCGCGGGTAGAGATCGGCACGCGCCGCACCGGCGCCGGAGGGCAGTCGCCCATGCTCCATCCCTGGACCGTCGTGAAGACGGTCGACGACGTCGTTGGCGTCGGGGTGTTCGCCACGCACCGCATTCCCCGTGGCACGGTCACCTGGGTCCGCGATCCCCTCGATCGCACGCTGTCCGCCACGGAGGTCGCGCGCCTCGACACCCTCCGTCGCGCGGTGCTCGACACGTACGCGTGGGAGGAGGACGGCACCTGGATCCTATGCTGGGACAACGGGCGGTTCGTGAACCACGCCTGTGACGCCAACTGCTTCGGCCTGGGGGTTCCCTACGACGTCGCCGTCCGCGACATCGAGGTCGGGGAGCAGCTCACCAACGACTACCGGGCGCTGGGCATCGACCACGCGTTCACCTGCGGATGCGGCGCGCCCACCTGCAGCGGCCGGGTCCGCCCGGAGGACCGCGACGCCCTCCTGCCTGGCTGGGCACGCCAGCAGGCCGCGGCGATCCTCGAGATGCACGCCGTGGAGCAGCCGCTCGCGCCGTGGATCCCGGCTCCGTCGGTGGTCCCTGCGCAAGCCCGACTCCGCGCACGGTGACGACGCTCGGCTACGTGGCGGGCGCCTGCGGTGCGTGCCGCATCACCATGCGGTGGGCCTGCCGCACCCGGCGGGCGTGGTGGCGCACGAACGGGTTGTCCTGGTCCCACACGTAGCCGGCGAGCACCGAGCAGATCTGGGGACGGAACACGGAGTCGCCACCATCGTCCGAGAAGAACAGCTCGGGCAGGGTGCCGTCGTACCAGGTGTCGACGTAGGTCCGGAACACGTCCACCCCTTGCTCGAGGGGCGTGGCGTACGCGGCGTCCCAGTCGACCGCCTGGCCGCCGAGCTGGGCGACCAGCGTGCGGCTCGCCATGCGGGCGGACTCCAGCGCCAGGGTGACACCGGAGCTGAACACGGGGTCGAGGAACTCGGTGGCGTTGCCGACCAGGACGTACCCAGGCCCGTGGACCCGGGAGACCATGCTGCTGTAGCCCTTGAGCTCGCGGGCAGGCCACGCGGGGGTGGCACCGGACAGCCGGGCCCACGCGCTCGGCTCCTCGCGCAGCGCGGAGAACAGCGCCTCGGTGGGGGCGGTGGGACGGCCCTCCCAGAAGGCGTCGGGCGCGACGACGCCCACGCTGGTGCGGCCGTCCTTGAACGGGATGATCCAGATCCAGGCGCCTTCGGGATGGATGCACACCCAGATGCGTCCGCCTTCGTCACCCGGCGGGCGACGGTCCCCGGTGACGTGGGTGAACACCGCGCGGCGGAAGGCCTGACCGCTGGGGACGTCGAGGCCCAGGGCACGGGGAAGGACCCGTCCCCACCCGCTGGCGTCGACGATCCAGCGGGCGTGCAGCGTGGCGCGCTCGCCGTGCTCGTCCTCGACGGTGACCGTGGGCCCTGGGGTGCCTGCGGTGGGGTCGTAGCCCGCGTCTGGCACGGTGAGGTCGACCACGCCGTGGCCCCAGGCGATCGGCACGCCGCGCGCTTCGAGGGCGTCGGTGAGGGCCTTGTCGAAGGCATCGCGGGGCACCTGCCAGGTCCAGGTCCAGCCCTCGGTGAACTGGTCGCCGAAGTCGAACCCGCAGCGCGCGTCGCCCTGCAGGAAGGTCGCCCCGCGCTTGACCTGGAAGTCTTGGGCGCGGACCGCCTCCAGCAGCCCGGCCTCCTCGAGGGTCTCCATGCACCGGGGGAGCAGCGACTCGCCGATCACGAACCGCGGGAACCGCTGCTTCTCGACCACCTGCACCGACAGGCCCGCCTTGTGCAGCAGGGCGGCGGTGGCCGATCCGGCGGGTCCGGCGCCGATCACGACGACGTCGACGGTGGAGGTCAGGTCCATCGAGGCTCCCCAGGCAGGTCCCGCGTGTGGGTCGGGTTCGCCGGGTCCATAACCATTGGCTGCCTCCGACGTCGTGTATGGGACTGTCGAGACCTGTTGGGGCCCTGGGTCCTCGTTGACGCGACACCGACGGGTGGGCAGGGTGGATGCACACGAACCGAGAGGGGGGTGGGATGGACGACGAC
>JAUHWK010000179.1 GCA_030424555.1 bacterium
CCCCGACCGTCCGTCTGGAGAAGGCGCCACTCACCCGGGTGGGCTGGGACGGCGTCGACGTGGCGCTGCACCTCGCCGTCGACAACCCCGCCCCGGTCCGGGCGACGATCGAGGCGTTCTCGTGGCACGTCGACCTCGCGGGCGCGCGGTTCCTCGACGGCCGTCAGCCCGCGGGCACCACCCTGGAGCCACAGTCCACGTTCCCCGTCGTGATCCCGGTGTCGGTGGACTTCCAACGAACCGCCGCGATGGTCGCCGACCTGAGGGAGCGCACGGAGATCCCCGTCACCCTGGGCGGCACGGTCCAGGTCAGCACGCCCCTCGGCCCGGTCACGATCCCCCTGGATCTCAGCGCGACCGTCCCCATGCTGCACGTCCCCAAGATCGAGATCCTGCGCGCCACCGTGGAGCCTCCTTCCCTCGCGGCACCACGGGTCGAGGCCCAGGTCGTGCTCGGCCTGTCCCACCGCATCGCCGAGACCGTCGCGTTTCGCGACGTGGGCTACGCGCTGACCTTGGCGGACCGCCCCCTGGTCTCCGGCCACCTCGACGAGCTGGCCTCCGTCGCCCCCGGCGCGCCCGTCGAGGTCGCGATCCCGTTCACGCTCGACCTGCTCCAGGCGGGCACGACCGTGGTCCAGCTCCTCACGGACGGCAGCCGCGCGCGCGTGGGGTTCGACGCGACCCTGTCGGTCGCCACCCCGTGGGGCGACCTGCCGATGGCGTTCGACCAGGAGTCCCTCGTCCCGCTCGTCCGGGGTGCGGTCGACGCCGCGTCCCCCTGAGCGAACGCTGGGTCATCCCCGATCAGCCCGGCCTGGACTGGCCGAGGAAGGGCGCACACTGCTTGCGGGACACCTCGTCGAGCGCCCGCGCGCGGAACCACGCGGACTTGTCGCCCTCGACCGCGACGACCTCGGCCAGGCGAGCCACCGCGTCACTGTCCTCCAGGACCAACTCGACCGCGAGCCCGTACATCCGGCCCTGCTTGCGCCGCGGCGGAATCGACTTGTCCTCCCGGATCTGGAGCATCGCCTTGCGCAGGCCGGTACACGCCACGGCCAGCCCGGGGGGCGTCTGCGTGATCGGGGCGCTGGACGCCTCGGACGATCCACCGGAGGTCGACGGCGTGGGCCAGGCACACCCTGTGCCCACCAGGAACGAAGCGATCACGACGGACAGGCCGAGGGGGCGCAACATGGGAACTCCACGGGAGGCGGCCGACGGGCCGACGCGTACCCGCCCTCATAGGACGGAGCAGGCGAGGTGACGATGCGACGGGCGATCGATGGGGTGTTGGCTGCCGCCGTGTTCGCCGTGGGCGCGCTCCATCTCGTCTGGCCCGATCCCTTCGTGGCGATCGTCCCACCGTCGCTCCCCGCCCCCCGGACGCTCGTGCTCACCTCCGGGGTGTTCGAGATGCTGGGGGGCCTGGGCGTGATGCTTCCCCGCACCCGGCGCATGGCCGGCGTGGGCCTGCTGCTGCTGTTCATCGTGGTGTTCCCGGCCAACGTGCACATGGCGCTCGCGGGCATCGACCCCGTGCCCGGACTCCCCGGGAGCAACCTCGGACGGTGGGCCCGGCTGCCGATGCAGATCCCCCTGTGGTGGTGGGCGTGGGACCTCGCCCGCACCCCCTCGCCACCCGCTGGAGACCGACACCAGCTCGTGGTCGCCCAGACGCCGTTGCTCCTCGGCGCGCTCGTCGCGGTGGCGCTACCCTGGCCGGGCCTCGCCGATCACGCCCTGGTGGGCTCGACCGTGGTGCTCACCGCAGGGCTCCTGCTCGCCACGCTGCTGGTCTGGCGCGCGTTCGAGGCCGAGCTGATCGTGACGGACGATCGGGTGGTGGTCCTGCGCGGCCCGTTCCGCTGGACGGCGCCCCGCCGCGACCTGCGGGTGACCGGCGAGGGGCATCCCCTCCAACTGCACCATGGCGACCAGCACGTCACCGTGCGTCCGGAGCACCCCCGCGCCGTCCGGGAGGCCCTGGGGCTCCACGACGATCGCGCCCCCCGCAAGGGCCGCAGGGCGTAGGCCCGATCAGGTGGCCAGGAACGCCACCACCCCGACGAACGCGATCTGGCCCAGGAACAGGATGCCCCCGAGCGCGAGGGCGGCCCGGCCGTCGGTCCTCAGGGCATCCAGCCGGATCCCCAGCCCGATGGCCGCCATCGCCACGAGCAGCAGCACATCGGCCACCTCGGCGATCCCCGCCCGGACCGAGGCCGGCACGATCCCCAGCGCGGTGACGCCCACGGCCGCGAGGAATCCGACCAGCTCCGGCGGCAGGGACGCCCCCCGTCCGCCGCCCGCCGTGCGCGCCGCCAACACCAGCAGGACCAGGGGCAGCAGCGCGACCCGGCCCAGCTTGACCACCGCGGTGCCCTGGCCCACCGCCTCCCCGAGGCCGAACCCCGCCGCCACGGCGTGGCCGACGGACTGGAGCGTCCCGCCAAGCAGCAGCGCCGCGCCCTCGGTCCCCAGCGCCATCGCGACGAAGGGCAACACGAACAGGCCGAGCGTACCCAGCAGGTTGACGACGCCGATCGCGACCCCCGCCTCCTGCTCTTCCGCCCCGATCACCGGCGCCGACGCCGCCACCGCCGCCGTCCCGCAGATGCCCTGCCCGGCCCCCACCAGCAGGGCGAGCCGCGGGGACACGCCGAGGCGCCGTCCGATCGGCACACTCAGCCCGACCGTCACGAACACCGCCACGATCAGCGTGGGAAGCGCGACCGCGCCGAGCGCGATGGTCGCCGCGAGGTCCACCCCGAAGCCCAGCAGGGCGATCGCCAGCGCCAAGAACCGCTTGTCGGCGAACTTCACGCCGGGCGCGACCGCCGGGGCGAGGGACACCCCGTTGCCGACCATCACCCCGAGCACGAGCGCCACCACGATCGGCCCGACCCCCGGCAAGGCCGACGCCAATCCCCAGGCGGACGCCGCGAGGAACAAGGACAGCACGAGACCGGGAAGCAGGGTGCGCACGCGCGGCGTCTAGCGTGGCAGAGGCGATGGTGGATCCTCCCCACCGAACGCGGCGGCAACCAGCCCGGATCTGTCCCTTTCTCCCGTCCTCCCTTCCCACCCGGAGGCGCGCTCACTACACGGGCCGCCTCCCCGGACGCCCATGCCCGAGCCGACCCACATCACGGTCCGCCAAGCCCGGACCCACAACCTGCGCGGGGTCGATCTCGACGTCCCCCGAAACGCGCTCGTCGTGTTCACGGGGGTGTCGGGCTCGGGCAAGTCCTCGCTGGTGTTCGACACGATCTTCATGGAGGGCCAGCGGCGCTTCGTCGAGTCGCTGTCGTCGTACGCCCGCCAGTTCCTGGGCGACCTCGATCGGCCCGATGTCGACGCCGTCGAGGGCGTCTCGCCGTCCCTGTCGATCGATCAGAAGACGGTCAACCGCAACCCCCGGAGCACCGTCGGCACCGTCACCGAGATCCTGGACCACCTGCGCCTGCTCTGGTCCCGCCTCGGCCAGCCCCACTGCCCCCTGTGCGACACGCCGATCGACCGCCTGGGCATCGATCAGATCGTGGATCGCGTGCTCGCGCTCGGCACCGACCGGCGGGTGCAGGTGCTCGGACCGGTGGTCCAGGCCCGCAAGGGCACGTACCGCAAGGACATGGAGGCCCTGCACCGCGACGGCTGGCTCCGCGCCCGCGTCGATGGCGCGATGATCCGGCTCGACGAGGACCTCCCCACGCTCGATCGCTACGTCAAGCACACGATCGAGGTGGTGGTCGACCGCCTCAAGCCCACCCGGTCCGACCGCACCCGCCTCGTCGAAGCCCTGGAGACCGGCCTACGGCTCGGCGGCGGCACGGTGGTCGTGTTGATCGACGACGACGAGCACACCTTCAACACCGCGCGCGCCTGCCCCCACCACCCCGACCAGTCGGTCCCCGAGATGGAGCCGCGGCTGTTCAGCTTCAACGCCCCGCAGGGTGCCTGCCCCACCTGCGAAGGCCTGGGCGAGCTGGTCCAGTTCGAGGCGCGCCTGCTGGTCGACAAGCGCAAGCCCGTCCCCGACGCGTTCCGCGCGTTCAACGACGCCGGCAAGCTCCCGTTCGGCGCCCTGGACCGCGACCAGCTCGTGGAGATCGCCACACGCCTCGGCGCCGACGTGTCCACACCGGTCCAGGCCTGGTCGGCGGGGCACATCGAGCGGTTGATCCACGGGGACCCATCGATCTCCCGAGAGATCACCACCTCCTCGGGCAAGCGCCGCACCCTGCTGTGGGACGGCCTGCTGCCCCGCGTCGAGCGGGTGTGGAAGTACACCAAGCTCAAGACGCTCGATCGGTTCCGCAGCCGGCGCCCGTGTCCGGACTGCGGTGGCACCCGGCTGCACGCGATCGCCCGCCACGTCCGCTTCCGCGACAAGGCCCTCCCCGAGCTCGTCTCCTGCACCCTGGCCGACGCGCGCACCTTCTTCGACGGGGTCACGCTCGCCCCGGACGAGACCGAGGTCGGCCAGCTGGTGCTGCAGGAGATCCGCGATCGGCTGGCCTTCCTCGACGACGTCGGCTTGGGCTACCTCGACCTGTCGCGCACCGCGTCCACGCTGTCGGGCGGGGAGTCCCAGCGCATCCGGCTGGCCAGCCAGGTCGGCAGCGGGCTGCAGGGCGTCACCTACGTGTTGGACGAGCCCAGCATCGGGCTGCATCCACGCGACAACGCCCGCCTGCTGGACGCCATGCGCCAGCTCCGGGACCGCGGGAACTCCGTGCTGGTCGTGGAGCACGACGAGGAGACCATCCGTGCGGCCGACTGGGTGGTCGACGTCGGCCCCGGCGCGGGCCGAGAGGGTGGGCACGTCGTCGCCAGCGGCACCCCCGCCACCGTGGCGCGCGGAGACAGCCCCACGGGTCGGTGGCTTCGGGGCGAGATCGGCATCCCCGTCCCCACCACCCGCCGGCCCATCGACGGCCCCGCCCTGGTCGTTCGGGGCGCGGAGGCCAACAACCTGCGCCACGTCGACGTCTCGTTCCCCCTCGGCACCCTCACGGTGGTCACGGGTGTGTCGGGGTCCGGCAAGTCGTCGCTGATGTTCGAGGTGCTGGAGACCAGCGTCACCGACGCCCTCGCCCACGACCGTCCCCCCACCGGCTGCGACGCCCTCGAAGGCCTAGAGCACCTGTCCAAGATCGTCCGCGTGGACCAGAAGCCCATCGGCCGCACCCCTCGCTCCAACCCCGCCACCTACGCCGGGGCGATGACCCCAATCCGGGAGCTGTTCGCCCAGCTGCCGGAGTCCAAGGCGCGTGGGTACACCAAGTCCCGGTTCAGCTTCAACGTGAAGGGCGGCCGGTGTGAGGACTGCCAGGGCGCCGGGGTCAAGGTGGTCGAGATGCAGTTCCTGCCCGACGTCGAGGTCCCCTGCGAGACCTGCAACGGCCGACGCTTCGACCGAGAGACCCTGGAGATCACCTACAAGGGCCGCAGCATCTCCGACGTCCTCGCGATGACCATCGCCGAGGCCCGCGCCTTCTTCGCGAACGTCCCCCTGCTGGACCGGATCCTCGGCACGCTCGACGACGTCGGCCTCGGGTACGTCTCGCTCGGCCAGCCCGCCACCACCCTGTCGGGGGGCGAGGCCCAGCGGGTCAAGCTCGCCAAGGAGCTCCAGCGCCCCCCCACCGGCGACACGCTGTACCTGCTCGACGAGCCCACCACCGGCCTGCACACGCTCGACATCGCCAAGCTGCTCGGCGCGCTCCAGGCCTTGGTCGACCACGGCAACACCGTGCTGATCGTCGAGCACCACACCGACGTGATCAAGTGTGCAGACCACCTGATCGACCTCGGCCCGGAGGGCGGTGCCGGCGGCGGAACGATCGTCGGTGAGGGCACACCGGAGCACCTCGCCACCCTGGACACGCCCACCGGCCGGGCCCTCGCGGCGCTGCCCGATCTGTGCGACGCCGCCGGGGTCCCGCTGGCCGCCGAGCCCCCACCTTCCGCCTACACGGCCGTGTCCATGCCCGACGCGATCGTGATCCGCGGGGCGCGGACCCACAACCTGCAGGACGTCGACGTCCGCCTTCCCCATGGCCAGCTCACCGTCGTCACCGGCCCCTCAGGATCGGGAAAGACCTCGCTCGCGTTCGACACCTTGTTCGCCGAGGGCCAGCGTCGGTACGTCGAGAGCCTCAGCACCTACGCCCGCCGCTTCCTCGGACGGATGGACCGCGCCGCCGTGCAGCGCATCGAGGGGATCCAGCCCGCGATCGCGATCGACCAGGCCAACAGCGGCGCCAATCCCCGCTCCACCGTCGCCACCGTCACCGAGGTCCACGACGTCCTACGCGTCCTGTACGCCCGGGTCGGCACCCCGCACTGCCCACACTGCGGGGTGGTGCTCACCTCGTCCTCCCCCTCGGCCGTCGCGTCCCGCCTACGCCGAGAGGGGGCCGGCACCGGGTGGCTCAGCACCGTCCTCGCCCCCGACGTCGACCCCGCCAGCCGCCGCACCTGGCTCGTGCGCGAGGGCTTCCGTCGCCTGCTCGTGCTCGACGAGGCGCCCACCGAGATCGACCTCGAGGATCAACCCGAGGCCGCCGACGCCGCGCTGTCCACGGGTGCCCGGCTCGTGATCGATCGCCTGTCCCCAGCCCGCGCCGAGGCCACCCGGGTCAGCGAGGCGGTCGCCACCGCCTACCGGCTCGGCCACGGCCACGCCGCGTTCACCCCGCGAGACGGGCTCGACACCCTCCGGTTCACCGAGGGCCTCGTCTGTCCAGACCACGGCCCGGTGCTCTCCGAGCTCACGCCTCGCCACTTCAGCTTCAACGCGCGGGTGGGCATGTGTCCCCGCTGCGAGGGGCTGGGCACGATCGAGCGCCTCGCCCCTGAGCACCTGATCGCCCCCGGGCCATTCCGGCAAGCCCTGGACGGCGCGCTCGGTGCGGTGCTCGCCCGCAGCGGCCCCGTGCTCGCCGCGCTCACGGCGATGCTGGACGAGGCGGGGTTCTCCCTCGACGCGCCCGCCGCTGCCTGGCCTGCCGCCCTGCACGAGCGGGTGGTGTACGGCGACGACGACGACCGGCTGGTGACGTGGAAGCAGGGCCGCAAGACCAAGGAGGGCATGGCGCGGTGGCCTGGGCTGCTGGGCCTCGCCGAGCGCGAGGGGGTCGAGATCGCCTGGCGCACCGCCGACGTCCCCTGCCCCGACTGCGACGGCGGTCGCCTCCGGCCCGAGGTGCTGGCCGTCACCCTCGGAGACGAGAGCATCGCGGCCTTCGCCGGCCACACGGTCGAGGACGCCCGCGCCGCCGCCCGGGCCTGGTCTCTGGAGGGCGAGGCGGCCACCATCGCCGAGCGCGCCCGCGAGGAGCTCGACCGCCGGCTCGGCTTCTTGATCGACGTGGGGCTCGGCTACCTGTCGCTCGATCGCGCAGCCCACACGCTGTCGGGCGGCGAGGCGCGTCGGATCCGGCTCGCGAGCCAGCTGGGGAGCCGCCTGGTCGGGGTCACCTACGTGCTCGACGAGCCCACCATCGGGCTGCACCCCCGCGACACCGGCCGCCTGCTCGACACGCTCGTCGGCCTGCGCGACCTCGGCAACACCGTGGTCGTGGTCGAGCACGATCCGGACACGATCGCGCGCGCCGACCGGGTGATCGACATGGGCCCCGCCTCCGGGCGCCACGGCGGCCACATCATCGCCGAGGGAACCCCCGACGAGATCCGGGCCCACCCGGACTCGGTCACAGGGGCCTGGCTCGCGGGCCGGGAGCGGATGCCCTCCCGCAGCAGCCGTCGCCCAGGGCGCGGCGCGCTCCAGATCACGGACGTGCGCACCCACAACCTACGCCTCGACGCCGTCTCCCTGCCCCTCGG
>JAUHWK010000180.1 GCA_030424555.1 bacterium
CGCGCTCGGTGAGACCTGGCGCCGCCGCCCCCAGGATCCCCAGCGGACGGCTCGGCATGCTGTTGACGACGACCTCCGGCAGGTCCCGCCGGATCCCACGCAGCGTCGCCGCCGCGACGGCCTCGGGCGTGGTGGACCCGGCGAGCCGCGGTGGCGCGATCGGGCGGCCGTCCCGCTGGTCCTCGAACATGCCCGCCCCCTCCACGAACCCGGGCAGGACCGCCGTGCTCGACACGCCACGCCCCCGCAGCTCGATCCGGAGCGACTGGCTGAACACCTGCAGCGCCGCCTTGGTGGCCGCGTAGGTCGCCATGTACGGCACGCCGAACAGCCCCGCGGTGGACGCCATGAACACGAGGTGGCCCCGCCCGCGCGCCAGCATGCCCGGCACCACGGCGTGGGTGAGGACCATCGCGGCCGTGACGTTGACCTCCATCGCGGTGCGGATGGCGTCCGCGCCCCCCTCCTCGAACGGCGTGAACGGCTCCACGCCCGCGTTGTTGACCAGCACGTCCACCGAGCCGAGCGCGGCCTCGACCCGGGGGAGCAGCCCGTCCAGCGCCGCCGGATCCGACAGATCGGTCGGCACGGCCACGGCGGTGCCCCCCTTGGCCTGCAGCGACGCCACCTGGGCCTCCAGGGCATCCGCCGAGCGCGCGACCAACGCCACCCGCGCGCCTGCGTCGACGAGGTGCTGGGACAGCAGGGCGCCGAGGCCCCGGCTGGCCCCGGTCACGAGCACGGTGCGGTCCTTGAGGTCGGTCATCTGGGCTCCCCCGCGATGCCCTGGCTGTACCACGATGGACCGTCCCCGCGCGCCAGACGCGAGGTGCCCGGGTCGTCAGCCGTCCAGCAGCGTGCGCGCCAGCGCGAGGAGCAGGCCGTCCCGCCCCCGATGCCCCATCAGCTGCACGCCGAAGGGCAGGTCCTCGATCGTGCCGAACGGCACGGTGAGCGCGGGCTGGCCCGTGACATTGGCCAGCGCCGTGTACATCCCCAGCGCCGCCGCCGCCTCGAAGTGCGCCGCGGGCTCGAGGCCGTCGTACGCCCCCACCTTCGGAGGTGGCCCCGGCACGGTGGGCGACAGCAGCACGTCCAGTCCGTCCATCGCCGCCAGTCCCCGGGCGGCGAAGTCGTGGTGGATCGCCATGGCCTCGGCCGGGGACACGCCCCGTCCCGCCTCCCAGAACCAACGGACGGTCGGGTGCATCCGGCCGCGGAACAGGATGGGGATCCGGCTGATGAACGCCTGGTACAGTGGCGCGAAGGACGCCACGGTCCCGTCCGGCGTCGGCACGTCCACCACCGTGTGGCCCGCTGCCCGAAGCACGTCGGCCGCTGCCTGCGTGTGGGCGCGCGCGGCCTCGTGCACGGTGCCAAAGGGCGGCGTGACCATCAGCCCGATCCGCAGCGGACCGGGTGCGACCTGGGACGCCGCGTGGTGGGTGGCGTCTCGGGGCCGGACGAGGACGTCGAGCATCGCCGCGACATCGTCGACCGACCGGCCCATCGGCCCCACCGAGGTGAGGCCGTACCGGTCGCGATCCGCGTGCGCCAGCGGCACCAAGCCCCGGGTGGTCTTGAGCCCAAGCAGGCCATTGAGGGCTGCGGGAATGCGCACCGAGCCCGCACCGTCCGAGCCCGGCGCGACCGGGACCAGCCCCGCCGCGAGCGCGGCCCCCGCCCCACCGCTCGATCCCCCGGCCGTGCGCGTGCGGTCCCATGGGTTGCGGGTGGGTGGGTTGACCAGGGTCTCGGTGATCGGCAGGAGTCCGAGCTCCGACATGGTGGTCTTGCCGACGATCACGAACCCGGCCCGGCGTAGGGCCGCGACGACCTGATCGTCCTGTCGGTTCCACAGCGGGGGCAGCCCGCGCGTGGCCAGGCTGAACCGCGCGCCCCGCACGAAGTGGTGGGACTTCACCGCGGTCGGCACCCCGTGAAAGGGCCCCAGCGCCTCTCCCGCGCGCACCGCCGCGTCTGCCTGCCGGGCCTGTCGCCGGGCGGCCGCCGCCCACACCTGCTCAAACGCGTGGACCGCCGGGTTGTGCGCCGCGATGCGTGCGAGGACGTGCTCCGTCAGCGCGACCGAGGTGAGCGTGCCCGCGCGGATCCGCGCTGCCAGGGTCCGCGCGGAACACCCTGCGAGGCCGTCGGTGGCGAAGTCCAGCGCGAGCCCCAGGGGCGGATCGGAAGCCACGGCGTTCACGACGCCCTGCGTCGACGCAGCAGCAACGGCCCCAGCACCAAGAACGCCGCCCCCGATCCGGGTGCTGTGGCGCAGGAGAAGCTTCCCACAAGCTGTCCATCCGGCGAGGGGGGCTGGGGACAGCCGGTGTCGCCCTCGACGTCGGCGTACGTCGAGGGGGCCGCGGACTCGAACGCCGCGGGAACCCCTTCCAACACGCCATCCACCCACACGCAGGTGGGCTCGCTGTCCGAGGGACACGGCGCACAGGTGACGCCCAGCGACATGAACACGCCACACGCAGCGATTTCGTCTGTGGCGCCCACCAACTCCGTGAGGACGTCGGTGTCCCGCAGGTCGATCACCGCCGCCAGCCGCATCGACACCAGCGACCCATCGTCGCCCGGCGCCAGCTCGATGCGGGACACGTCCCCCACGAGCCCCGGCAGGACGGGGATACGCAGGCCTGGGTGCGGGCTCTGGTTGACGTACACCCCGAGGGCGTCGCGCGACAGCGTGATCGGGGCCGTCCCGGTGGCGCAGGTGTCCTGCTCCACCATGCCCGCGGCGACCCACTCGAACGCTGTCGAGAAGTACGACGCGGTGGCCCCGCCCGGTGCGACATCCAACACCACCACGTGCGAGTCGTCGTCGGCTCCCGTGAAGAGCGTCGAGGAAAGAAGGGATCCGAGCCCCGGAGGTCGGTGCATCCGGAGGTCGTCCGTCCCGCCGACAACCCACGTCAGGCGCTCGTCGTCCAGGGTGGCCACCCCGACGCCGGCGGTGGTGAACGAGGTCTGCGCCTGCCAGCCGCACGGGGTGTCGATCGACACGTTGTGTACGGCGTTGGTGGCGAGGACCGCCTGGGGAGACCACACCGACCGCCCCGTGGCGCCATCGCTGGAGGGCCAGCCCCACACGATGCCCATGCCGGGCCGCTGCACATCGATCGACACGCTGGGGGCCACCCCCGGCACCCGCATCGACACCGACACGTCCGAGGTGACCGGCACGCCGGTCTCGCCATCTTGCGGGACGATCTGGGCGATGGCGCACCCGTCCACGTCTCGGATGGAGAGGTCATCGATCGAGAACACCCCGCCGGCGGGATCGACCAGGCCCACCGACAGCGTGGTCACGTCGGGCCACCCATCGAGCGTCCCACCACCCCCTGCTGCGACCGGGGCCGACACGTCGGCGGTCTGGGCGTCGACGCCGGTCACGGTGACCGTCCCCACCCCCGGGTCGGCCGTGAGGGCCGGCGCAAACCCCGCGTTGAGGGTCAGCCGAAGCGGATGGTCGTCGCCCAGGAACGGGGGCGCGAACGGCGCGCCTGACACCTCGAGCACCGTGGGCGTGACGAACCCGTCGGTGTCCTGCTGGTTGCCGACCAGGGCTGGCTGGGCCCACACCGGATCGCCCCCACACCCGTCGTCGAGCACGAGGAACCCGGCCGTGCCCTCCACCAGGGTAGCATCCGCCGTGACGGTCACCAGGCTTCCAGACACCGTGGCCTGCGCCGCCAACGGGCCCCCCGAGACGTCTTGGAAGCGCGCCTGGACCCCGGAAGGAATCGTCGCGCCAACCTCGACGACCGTGGCGATCCCTGCGTCCAGGATCGCCAGATCCGTCGCGGCGGGCGGGCTGTAGACGGCCGGGACGCAGGGCGGCAGATCCGTGTCGTCCGTCTCTACGGTGTCGCCCGTGTCCCCCGTATCCCCCGTGTCGTCGGTGCCGGTGTCGCCCGTGTCCCCGGTGTCCCCCGTGTCGTCCTCGACAGCGCAGCCCTGGGCGTCGACCGTCGTGCCCTCGCGGGTCCCCGGGCACGCATCGTCCGCATCGATCACGCAGTCGAGATCGGCGTCGATCGCGGACGCGATGCCCTGACAGGGATCCTCGTCATTGCACAGACCATCCTTGTCGTCGTCGCCCGATCCGTTCTGCGCCGGGTCCCCGCAGCGGTCGCGACGAATGTCGTTCTCCGCGCAGCCAGCGAGTCCTGCCACCATCGCCGCCGCCGTCCACCACGCGCGCATCGCCCCTCCTGCCGGCCGGTTCCCCACGGCCTGCGGGTTCCTCCCGGCCATAGCCCGACGCTTCCACAACCGCGTCGATGGAGGCTTGCGAGTGGTCCCTTCCGAGCGCCCATGGATCCGCCGGTGTGCATCCGCGACATCCCGAGACTCCGCCGATCGACCTCGATCCGCTCCGGGCGTCCCTGCACCCACAGTGTTCCCAGACGGGCTTCCCCGGTGCCCCATGTCCCCCGAACCCACCAACCGGCTGCGCCTCACGCTCGTGCTGGGGGTGCTCGCCGCCCTCGGCCCGCTGTCCATCGACGCGTATCTTCCCGCGCTGCCCATGCTCGACCAGGAGCTCGGTGGCGGGATGTTCGACGCCGAGATGACCCTGTCTGCCTACTTCCTCGGCCTGGCGTCCGCCCAGCTCACCTGGGGACCGATCGCGGACCGATGGGGACGCCGCGGCCCGCTGCTGGCGGGGCTCGCCCTGCACGGGGTCGGCTCGCTCCTCGCCGCCGCCGCCCCGTCGATGGCCCTGCTGATGCTCGCCCGGTTCGTCCAGGCCGTCGGGGGCGCGGCCGGGATCGTGCTCGTCCGCGCGATCATCCGCGACCGCTTCGAGACCCACGAGGCCGCCAAGGTCTTGTCCGACATCATGCTGGTGATGGGGGCGGCCCCGATCCTCGCCCCGTCCCTCGGGGGCCTGCTGCTCACCTGGACCGGATGGCGGGGCATCTTCGGAATGCTGGCGCTGGCCGCCGCAGGGGCGTTTGCCCTCGTCGCGGCCACGGTGCGACGTCGTCCCCCACCCGATCCCGTGCCCGGTGCCCTCGGGCTTCGCGCGTTCCAGGCGGTCGTCACCGATCCGGTCTTCGCGTCGTTTTCCTGGGCCATGGCCTTCGCCCAGGCCGGCATGTTCGCGTACATCGCAGGGTCCCCCGCCCTGTTCATCGACCACCTCGGGCTGGATCCCTCGACGTTCGCCCTGGTGTTCGGCACCAACGCGTTCTCCTTGATCGCCGCGTCTCAGCTCAACCGGTGGCTGCTCCAGCGCCACGCCCCCCTCGCGATCGTCAAGGTGGCCGTGGCCGCCCTCGTGCTGGTCGCCGCGGTCACGCGGGTGACCGCTGGGCTCGACGCCCCTGCCTGGGCGATCGAAGCCTCGCTCGTGCTGTACCTGGGCCTGATGGGCCTGATCTTCGCCAACACCGTCGCCCTGGCCCTCGACCGCCAGGGCGCACGGGCCGGGCTCGCGTCGGGCTTGATGGGATCGCTGCAGTACACGATGGCGGCGCTGGGATCGGCCGCCGTCGGGCTGATGTCGGACGGCACGGGCGCGGCGATGGCGACCGTGATGGCGGGATGCGCCCTGGGCGCGGCCGGCAGTGTGGCGATGGGACAGCGCGCGCTGGGCGGGCCCGATCCGGTGGACCTGGCGGTGGACGCGCCCGCCTGAGCCCTGCCTACATCGAGACCTGCTGCACGGTGTGGGCGAGCGGGGACGGGCGTCGATTCACCAGCGGGGCGATCAGCCGACGGCGGACGTCCTCCAGCGGCTCGTCCCACATCGTCTCGAACCGCACGGTCATGAAGTCCTCGGACCGACGACCCCGATCGTACGCACGCCACAGATCGCCGACGTAGCGCCGCATGCCCCACAGCCCGACCTTGGGGACGAGCTGCAGCACCCCGGCGCCAAGGATGAACAGGTTCTGCTTGAGCCCGAGCCGTCCGAACACGAACGCCTGAAGCTCCATCTCGCTGTAGTCGTCGATCTCGTAGCCGGTGAGCACGTGCAGGATGTCGTGCGTCTCGCGGTAGCGCTTGCTCAGGTAGTCGACGTCGTTGCGGATCGGGAAGTCCGACACGAACGGGTCGATGCCGAGGTCGTCGAAGTACCGGAACAGGGCGTGGCCCAGCGTGTGCTCCGGAAGCGCCGCGAGGTGGGCGAGATCGAGATCTTCCCCCTGCATGCTGGGACGCTCGTCCAGCAGCGCCCGCCCGGCCTCGGTCCGACGCCACGCCGCCGCGAGCCGCGCGTAGGTCTCCGGATCCATGCACGCGTTGAACAGCGGCCCGTAGTGAGGGTTGCCCGGATCGTCCTTGAGGATCATCAGCGACTGCGCGGCGAGACGCAGGCGGGCGAACAAGCCGGCCCCCTCGGGCAGCGTGGGCAAGGACATCGGGCGCCTCCTCCGATGCCCTCTATGACCGCGGCCCCCGCACCACCATCGGTCGCATCCCCACGATGCGTCCCAACAGGACGCGCACCCCGCAGGGGATGGGGTGGCCCCAGACCCTCAACGATAGGAGGACGGCCGGAGGTGTCCATGACCGCCCGCGCCCCCCTCGCCCTCACCCTGGTCCTCGCCGCGTGTGGCGCCCCCACCCCTGAGGGGCCCCCGGACGACACCGACGCCGAGGACGCCCCGGCAGCCCGGCGTCGCGCCCTGGTGATCGGCATCGATGGCCTGCGTCCCGACGGCCTGACCGCCGCCCACACCCCGGTGCTGGACGCCTGGTTCGCCGAAGGCGCGTTGGTGCTGGACGCGCAGACCCAGGCCACGTCCCCCACCGTCTCCGGTCCGGGCTGGGCCTCGATCCTGACCGGTGTGGAGACCTCGCGGCACGCGGTGATCGACAACGACACCGTGACCGGCCGCAGCGCCGACACCCCGTCCTTCCTCCAGATCCTCACCGCCCAAGGCCACCGCACGGCCGTGATCGCCCACTGGACCGGGATCCCGCCCCTCGTCGGGCCCGACGCCGGTCCGGTCGCCCTCGCCGCCAGCGATGCCGCGGTCGGCACCCAGCTCGCCGCTCGGCTCGCCGCCGACGACGACGACTGCCTGTTCGTCCACTTCGACGAGGTGGACGGCGCGGGCCACGGCGCAGGATTTTCGGTGGATCAGCCCGCGTACCTCGCCGCGATCGAGGGGGTCGACGCCGCCCTCGCAGCGACCGCCACCTGGCTCGACGCGCGCACGGGAGAGGACTGGCTGGTCGTGATGGTCACCGACCACGGCGGCGAGGGCACCGGCCACGGTCCCCGCAACGACGCCAACATCCGCATCCCGCAGGGGGTGGTCGCGGCCGGGGTCTCCGTCACCCCGCCGCCCCAGCCCAGCCACCTCGACGTCGCCCCGACCGTGCTCCACTGGCTCAGCGACGCCCCAGACCTCGCGTCCTTCGACGGCGCCTCCTGGCTCCCTTGACCCCAGCGCTCGCGCTCACGCAGCCCGCGGCGGGGCCTTGGGGGCGGGCGGCGATCGCGGGGCGGGCGGCGCCCAGTCCTCCGGCGTGAGGGCCCGCAGGCCGTGGGCCAGCCGAGCGCGATCGCAGGCCGGCTCGGCCACCCCGTTCGACCACGACGCCTCGAACCCTCGGCAGGTGCTGGACCGGACCGGATGGATCGCACAGCGGGTGGCCTCGCCCACAGTCCCCTCCAGCGCCACACACCGGGGCGGCCGCCCCGTCGTCCCCCGCATCGCGACCAGGAACGGCGACACGGGCACGACCAGATCGTCGGGCACCGCCTGCGGCCCCGGCACGGTCTCTCCCCGGTAGAAGCTCACGCGGAAGGTCGCACAGCACGCGCCGCACGACAGACACGGGTTCACCATGGACGGTCGATCGCTCCTGGC
>JAUHWK010000181.1 GCA_030424555.1 bacterium
CGGCCCAGCGGCGAGATCCAGACCACGCTCAGGCGGCCCGCGTCGCTGGGCGACACCGGTGCGGGCGCGTCGCACACCTTCCACTCGGGGGCCGCGTCCGTCCCGTCCTCCTGGGCCATCGCAGCGAGCGGCAGGAGGAGGGAGGCGACGATCGACGCGGCGAGCAGGCGCGGGAGGATCACGTGGAGGAGGGCGGGGGCGGCGGGGTGTTGCCGGGAGGCGGCGGCGGACCGGCCAGCCGTGCGGCGAGCTCGGGCACCTGGCGGGCGGGCTTCCAGCCGTCGTAGCCGGGGGCCCACACGTGGTGGTCGGCGTCGGGGGCGGCCTGGACCTTGGCGACGACGCCGTCGCTGTCCAGCTGGGCCTGGCCGTCGGGACCGCTGTAGTGCCACTGGGAGGTCGGGATGGGGGGCGGCTGCTGGGCAGGTGGCACCTTGCTCGCGAGCGCGGGTACCTGGTCCCAGGGGAGCCACCCGTCCATGCCGGCACGCCAGACGTGGTGGGTGCCGTGGCGGTTGGCCGTGATGCGCTGGACGATGGCGTCGGCCGACAGCTCCGCCTTGCCGTCGGGGCCGCTGTAGTGCCACACGTCGCCGGTGGGCAGCGGGGGCGGTCCCGCGGGGGGAGCGGGCGGGGACGCGGGGCCGGTCATGCCTTGGCCGAAGGCCTGGCCCATCACCTGTCCGACGCCGAGCCCGACCCCGGCGCCGGCCATGGCGCCCCCCATCCCGGGGTTGGCGGCGGCGGTGCCGATCGCCTCGGCGGCCTGCAGGCGGGAGTACTGCCCGAGGTCGCCCAGGATGCCCATACGGGAGCGGGTGTCGAGGGCTTGCTCGACGGCCTCTGGCAGGCCGATGTTGGCCAGGGTGAGGTCGGTGATCTCGACGCCGTACTCCTTGGCGAACGCCGGAGACAGGGCGTCGCGCAGGGTGTCGCCGAGGGAGACGTAGTGGGCGGCGAGGTCGAGCACACCGATCCCGGCGGCGGCGACCTCGGAGGCGAACGAGGCCACGAGGCGCTTCTTGAGCTGGCCGACGATCTCGTCGGTGGTGAACTCGCCGTCGGACCCGACGATCTCGCGGACGAAGTGGACCGGGTCGACCACGCGGAAGCTGAACGTGCCGAAGGCGCGCACGCGCACCGGGCCGAACTCGGCGTCGCGCATCATGAACGGTGCCTGCGTGCCCCAGCGGTTCTCGGTGAACTGCCGGGTGTTCACGAACAGGACATCGCCCTTGTACGGGGTCTCCAGCGCGTACTGGATGCTCGCGAAGAAGGTGCGGATCGGCGCGTTGGGGGTGTCGAGCGTGTAGGTGCCAGGGGCGAACGATGCGCTGTACGCACCGCCGTCGAGAAACACCGCGGCCTGCCCTTCCCGCACCACCAGCTTGGACTGGTCGGTGATCGCGCGATCGTGGATCGGGTGACGCCACAGGATCGTGTCGCGGGTGTCGTCCACCCACTCGAGGACATCGAGGAACTGTGCGCGTGCCTGGCCGGTGATTCGATCGAAGATGCCCACCGCCGCCTCCTGGGTCGAACACCGGAGGCGTATCCCGTCCAGCACCGGCCGCAGGAGCGCGCCGTCAGTCCTTGTCTGCGCTAGGGTTGCGGCGATGCTCTGGATCTGGCTGCTGACCGAGGCCCTGGCCGTCTGGCCCCCGCCGGATGGGGAGCCGGCGCCGTTGTTCGTGCGGGTGGAGGACCCCGATCACCCTGGCGCCTTGATGCGCTCGGAGCGTGCGTCCCTGCTCGAGGCCCCGCCCGAGGACGGCACCCCGTGGACGTGGGAGGACCCGCCCGGGGTGGATGAGGAGGTCGGACTGGTGCGCGGGTACGCCGATCCCTCGCTGCGGGAGGCGCTGGGGGTCGATGCGTGGCACGCGGCCGGGTTCCGAGGCCAGGGCGTGCGCGTCGCGGTGTTCGACGTGCAGTGGTCCGGGGTGGAGGCGGACCCGGCCGAGCTGTCGGTGGACGGGACCGCGGATTGCTGGACCCATCCCTCGTGCGAGGCCTCGATGGCGCCCCACACGATCCGGTTCACGCACGAGCGTGGCGCCCACGGGCTGGGCTGCGCCGAGATCGTGCGGGACGTCGCCCCGGACGCTTCGCTGTACTTGGTTCGGGTCAACGGCCGGACGACGTTCGAGTCGGCGGTGGACTGGGCCATCCGGCATGACATCGACGTGGTCAGCCTGTCGATGTCCTTCTTCAACGCGAGCTTCTACGACGGGACGGGTCCCTACGCGGACGCGGTCCGACGGCTGGATGCGGCCGGGGTGCTGCTCGTCACGAGCTCGGGCAACTACGCGCGGCAGCACTGGTCCGCGCCCTGGTCCGATGGGGATGGGGACGGACGGCACGACGGCGACGGGGACAACGGGGTGGCGCTGGCACTGTCTCCAGGACGTCGCACCGTGTACGTGCAGTGGGACGAGCACTTCTCCTGCGGGGCGAGCGACCTGGACGCGATCGTCCTCGACCCGTACGGCGACGTCGTCGCGCGCGGATTCGAGCGGCAGGGAGAAGGCGACACGTGCTCCCCCGTCGAGCGCCTGACGGTGGAAGCGGCCGTGGAGGGCACCTACACCCTCCAGATCCTGGCGCGACGGCTCGCCTCCGCGTTCCTGGAGGTGGACGTCCTGGCCACCGGGGGGCGCGTGGTCGAGCCGGTCGTGACCGAGTCCCTCGCCGACCCCGCAGCGAGCCCGGAGGCGTTCGTCGTGGGGGCGGTGCGGGCCGCGGGCTACCGCGACAACGACGTCGAGGCGTTCAGCTCGTGGGGACCGTCGCGGGCCGGGGTCCCCAAGCCCGATGTCGCGGGACCGGATGGGGTCACGGTCGAGGTGTACGGAACAAACGGGTTCTTCGGCACGAGCGCATCGACGCCGGCCGTCGCAGGGGCGATCGCGGTGGTCATGTCGCGGGATCCCGAGGTGTCTCCAAGACAAGCAGCGAACATGCTGCGCGCGTGGGCGCTGGGCACCCCCACCGATCTCGATCCGCTCGGCTCCGATCCCCGCTGGGGGGCGGGCCGGGTCCGTCTGCCGCCACTTGGAGACGGCGTTATCGGCTGCGGGAGCAAGGGATCTGGGGGGATCGTCCTGCTCGTCGTGGCCCTGCTCGGGTCCTTGCGAAGGCGTACCGCATGACCAGCCTGCCCACTGTCGATCCCGTCTCCGAGGACCGGTTCCAGTTCTGGATCCGGCGCAAGGAGTGGTCCTTGGTGTTCGTCCACGAGGGGCGCGTCACGCCGCGGGCGCCCTCCTTGCTGGCTACCCTCGCGAAGGACGCCCGCGGCGAGCTCCAGGCCGGTCGCATCCGTCGGGACATGGTGGAGAACCGCGGGTTCTGGAACGAGCACTTCCGCACCGCGTTCGGGCCCTACGTGCGCACCGGGGGCGCGGCGAACGAGGGCGTGTACCTGTTTCATCGCAACGAGATCGTGGGGCACCACCCCGGGCCGGGCTTCACGGCGCTCGGCGCGGATGCGTGGACGGCGGCCACCACCCACCTCGCCGAGCTGATGGACGCGCGCTTGGCCTCGGTGGAGGACGACAGCAAGTGGACCTGGCACGATGGCTCGGATCGTGGGTCGGCCCATGCGTCTCAGTCGATGCCGATGATCGTCGAGAAGGTCCCGGTCGAAGCGTACGAGCGCCTCAAGGTCTCGCCGGGGGCGTCCGAGGACGAGATCCGCAAGGCGTACAAGCAGCAGGTGCGCCTCAACCACCCGGATCGCTGCCGCAACCTCAGTCCGGAGATCCAGGCCTTCGCCGCCAAGATGACCCGGGAGGTCGTCGACGCGTGGCAGGCGATCGCCAAGGCGCGAAAGTTCCGCTGAGGTCGCTGCGTTGGTGGCGGTGCAGGCGACCGGTCGGTCACGGACCGGAGCGGCCCGGGGAGGTCGCAGGCGCGTCGTCGATGGCGGTGTCGCTGTCGTCGGCGACGAGCGTGGGATCGGTCACCGACGGGGTGGGGCGGGGTCCGATGAAGGTGTCCTCGTCGATCGCGGGGGGGCCACTGGTGGCGCGCGGCGGGCGGGGCCAGAGCATCGGCACGTCGGCGATCAAGGAGGCGTAGGCGGGCTTGCGGGCGAGCTGACGCCGCTCCATCATCGGGATGGAGATGAAGCGGAACAGCAGGAACATCGCGGTGGGGGCGACGAACGTGAGGATGTGGCTCCAGCCGGCGGCCAGCGCAAACACCGCGAGCGACGTCCAGAAGCCGATCTCGCCGAGGTAGTTGGGGTGGCGTGACCAGGCCCAGACGCCGGTTCGGAGGACGTCGCCCGGGTCGGTGCGCTGGGCGCGGAAGGCGCGGGCCTGCTCGTCGGCGACGTGCTCCAGCGCGACGCTTCCCAGTCCCAGCGCGAGCGCCAGGCCGTCGAGGAGGCTGAGGCCGGCCGGGGTCGCCACCGCGCGCCACGCAGGCCATGCGCCGAGGGCGACGAGGAACGTGGGGACGCCGTGCAAGCCCACGAGGCTGATCGCCGCATACCGGAGGGTGCCGCCGTCTCGGTACTGCTCGTACCGCCAGTCCTCGTGCTGGAGCCCGGACCAGCCGCGGGCCCAGTTCGCCGTGAGGCGGATCGACCACGCGGCGACGACGATGCCGAGGAAGGCCTGGCGGACGGGATCGCCGGCGAGGTCGAGGCCGATCACCCAGGTGAGCATGATCGCCCCGGGCACGACCGACCAGTACGGGTCGTACACGCTCGTGTTGTCGTGGCGCATCGAAGACGCGTACACCACGGCGGTGGCGGCAGCGTGGACCCACCACGACGCCGTCCAGGCATCCGCGGGTCCGACCACCCGCACGGTGATCAGGGCGACCACGGCCGCCACCACGTACGTCGCCAGCACCACGAAGCGGCCATGCCACCGCGCCCCATCGTCCCGGGCCCTGGCGAGGGCGTCGTCGGGGGCGTCCGGACGGGCCGGAGGCGGGGAGGGCGAGGCGGACATCGGAACTCCGTGCTTGGCGGGCCTAACCGTCCAGCGCATGGCCGACGGGGAGGGGACGGCGCGTCGCGGGATTCACGGGACCCAAATCCTACATTGAGGTAGGAATGGCCTGGAGGCCCCGATGGACCGCTCCCTGCTCGACCTGATCCACGCGCTCGCCACCGGGGTGTCCTCGGGCGCGCGTCTCGACGATGTCCTTGGGCCCATGCTCCGCGGGCTGCACGATCGGGTGGGGCTGGACCGCGCGATGTTGGCGCTGGTCGATCCGGTGGACGGGCGGCTGCGGGTCGAGGCGGCCCACGGCCTCACCCCTGCGGAGACGCGGCGGATCGCCTGGTCTCCGGGGGAGGGCGTGGTCGGACGCTCGGTCGATGCGGGCGAGCCCACGATCGTCCCGCGAATCAGTGCGTCGGAGGTGTTCGCGGACAAGTTCCGCGCGCGCGAGCACGGCCTGGACGGTGCGTTCCTGTGTGTGCCGGTCCGATCGGGCGCTGCGGTGTTGGGGGCGATCAGCGCGTGGAGGATGCGTCCCGATGAGGCCGATCTCCATGCGGACAGGCGGCTCCTCGAGGTCATGGCGGCGCTGCTGGTGCCGGTGGTCGAGCAGCGCGATCGGCTTCCGTCGGATGGCCGGGCGTCGGGCGCGCCCCGTCCCCGCAACCTGATCGGGCGCAGCAAGCGGATGGAGGAGGTGTACGAGCTGGTCGCCCGCGTGGCCCCGTCGTCGACCACCGTGCTGCTGCGAGGGGAGAGCGGCACGGGCAAGGAGCTGGTCGCGCGCGCCCTGCACGACGACTCCCCCCGGTCCCGCGCGCCCTTCGTGAAGGTCAACTGCGCAGCCCTCCCGGCGAGCATCATCGAGTCCGAGCTGTTCGGGCACGAGCGGGGCTCGTTCACCGGGGCCACCGATCGACGGAAGGGACGGTTTGAGCTGGCGGACGGTGGCACGATCTTCCTGGATGAGATCGGGGACCTGGCGCCGGAGACGCAGATCAAGCTGCTGCGGGTGCTGCAGGAGCGGGAGTTCGAGCGGGTGGGCTCCGCGGTGCCGATCGAGGTGGACGTCCGGGTGATCGCCGCCACCAGCCGCGACCTGGAGAGCATGCTCTCAGACGGATCCTTCCGGGCAGACCTGTACTACCGACTCAACGTGTTCCCGATTCGCCTCCCCGCGCTCCGGGATCGCCGCGCGGACATCCTGCTGCTCGCGGACCACTTCCTCGAGCAGTTCGCCCGGTCCCACGGCAAGGCGATCGGTCGGATCGCGACCTCCGCGATCGACCTGTTGATGAGCTACCACTGGCCCGGAAATGTCCGCGAGCTGGAGAACGGCATCGAGCGGGCGGTGCTGTTGGCCCGCGGCGACGTCCTGATGGCCCACCACCTCCCCCCCTCGCTCCAGGCACCCACCTCCCGTCCTGACGGGATCTCGGACGGTGGGCTCCAGGCCACCCTCGACGCGATCGAGCGCGACCTCGTGGTGGACGCGCTCAAGGCGCACCGCGGCAACATGGCGGCGTGCGCGCGGTCGCTGGAGATCACGGAGCGGCAGATGGGCCTGCGCGTCCGCCGCCACGGCATCGATCCCCGTCGGTACAAGCAGCACCGATCCGACGTTCATGTAGGACACGATCAGTAGTCCTACGTGGATGTAGGACGGTTCTTGTCCCCTGACGGTGGAACGCGGGACTTCAGGCAGGGAACGACTGGCATGGTGTGTGCCAGGGGGTGCTCGTGGCCGCGAGACACGACGTCCGTGGACCGGATTCCTCGTCGGCGCCCTCCTCATGCTGGAACACACCCTCGGGCTGCGGGTGAGCAGGAGGGGGGCGCCCTTGGATCGTCAGAAGGTGTTGCGTGATGGTGCTCGCACCGTGGGCGGGGTTGCGACGCCTCCGTGGATGGGTGACTTCCTTGTCGTCCGACGCCCCGTGCGCCGGATAGGGCCGGCCGGAGCTCCCCCTACCCCCCACCCCTGCTCCGGTCGGCCCACCCTTCTCCCTGGGTTTGCGCCTCCCATCGGTGGTTGAGGCCGGCGGCATCCCGGCGCAAGGACACGAGGCTGTCCGGCGGGCGTGGCCCCACGCCTCGGCGCGGGTGGACGCCTCGCGGCCGCTCAGCGGCCCTGGGCGTGGAGGTGGTCGACGACCGTGCGCGCCAGGGGATGGACCACGCGGTAGCGACGCTCCCGGCCTTCGGCGGTGGCCTCGACCACGCCGGCCTCCCGCAAGACGGCGAGGTGGCGGCTGACGGTGGGTTGGGGAAGCCCGAGGCAGTCGACCATGGGGCCGACACAGCACGAGCCGTCCAGCAGGCCCGCCACGATGCGAAGGCGCACGGGGTGACCCAAGGCCTGGAGGACCCGGCTGGTCTCAGGGAGGGGGAGGGACTGGGTGCGTTCGAAGGCGTTGACGTATTCCATATGCGGAATATAACATGAGTCCAGCCGTCCGGGAAGCCGGACATAGGAGGTCGTCATGGGATTCTTCGGGCAGATGTTCGGTGGTGGGTCCACGCGGGTCGACGGGGCCAAGGCCCGCGAGCTGGTGGAAGCCGGCGCACAGCTGGTGGATGTTCGGACCCCGGGTGAGTTCGCCGGTGGGGCGATTCCGGGCGCCAAGAACATCCCGGTGGACCAGATTGGAGCCCGCACCGCCGAGCTCGACAGCGCCAAGGCCGTCGTCGTGTACTGCCGCAGCGGTGGGCGATCGGCGTCGGCGGCGGGCGTGCTGAAGGCGTCGGGCTTTGGCGAGGTGTACGACCTCGGTCCGATCTCGGCTTGGTGACGCGAGGATGGAACCCTCCCATCCCAAGACCCCGCCGGATTCGGTCGCCCCGTCGCCGGCGTGGGTTCCTCCCCTGCTCGCCAGCCTGACCCTGGGCTT
>JAUHWK010000182.1 GCA_030424555.1 bacterium
GGGGGTCGGGCTGGTCCGCGCGGGCGTTGGCGGGCGCGGAGTTGTAGGGGCGCTGGCGGCGGACCACGTCGCAGTCGGCGTAGTCGGAGTAGGCCCGGCCCTCCTCGGTGGCGCCGGAGACGACCTGCCAGGTGCAGACCAGGCCGTCCTCGGACGCCATCGGGATGCCGGACATGGAGAGGAAGCTCGCCTCGGGGTCCAGGGTGTCGTCCGCATCGAACAGGACGGTGACGACGGCCCCAGAAGCGGCCCGCGGACGCCCGTCGTCGTCGATCGACGGTGTCACGTCCAGGGTGGTCACGGCTGTGAGGGTCGGGGTTCGGCCCCGGATTGCGGCCGTGCGGTCGGCTCCGGCACACACGTCGGCGTCGGACGACGTGTTCCCGACGAGGTCGACCAGGGACACCCCGACGGTCACGTCGACGTCGACGTCAGGTGGAGGAAGAAGCTCGGCGATCCATGCGGTTCCCTCCCCCGAGGGGGTGCCCACGGAGCCCGTCGAGGGGGTCAGGGAGGGGGGGGCGCCGAGCGTCTCGAACGGGATCAGACGAAGAGAGGGGGTGGCCAGGGCGTTGGCGGGGTTTGGAGAGATCACACACGTCGCGCCGGGTGGGGTGAAGTCGAAGCGGACGACGTCCTCGACGACGATCACATCGTCGTTGCCCACCAAGTCCACCAGCTGGATGCGGAGGTCCTTGAGCCCATCGCCCTCGGTCCCGTCCAGGGTGGCCGTCCAGGTGGTGCCGTCGGTGGTCGCGAGCTCCAGCCCGGACAGCGTCACGAGGGTTTGATCCAGGTCCAGATCCTCGTCCGGGTCCAGCTCGATGGCCACGAGATCGCCGGCCTTGGCCCACGGGCGTGTGCCGTCCGTGTGAGTGGAAGGGGACACGGTGACGACGGGCGCGCTACTGAGGGTCGGGGTGGTGGCGTCCACGCGACCGGTCCGATCCGCCGAAGCGCAGACGTCGGCGTCGGACGACGTGTTGCCGACGCGGTCCGTGAGGGAGACGGCGATGGTGTAGTCGGTCACGGCATTGTCTGGCGCGTCGATCCCCGTGGTCCATCGGGCGCCATCCGCGACGGGGCCGTCGAGCGCGACGTCGGACGAGGTGAGGGCCGGCGGGCTCGCGAGGGGCTCGGTGGGGGTGAGCGTAAACACGACGGCGTCGTCGCCATTCGCGGCGGGGGGCGCGAGCGAGCACGCGGCAGTTGGCGGCGTGAAGTCGAACCGGATCGCGTCCGGCACCTCGACAACCAGTGGGTTGCCAGCAGCGTCGGCGAGGTTTGCCCTCAGGACCTTGGCCCCGTCGCCTTCCGTGCCCGCAAGGTCGACCTCCCACACGGTGGACGAGGCATCGGTCCGGACGTGGTCGAGGACCAGCCCACTGAGGGTCACCGTCGACCGGTTGGGGTCGACCGCCTCCGTCGTGGGGATGGTCACCGTGACAGTCGCGTTCTTGCGGACCCAGGCCGCGTCGCCGTCTACGACCTGCGGGTCGCCGACGACGGTGACGGTTCCATCGATGGCGGGGCCACGACCCAGGCGTGAGCCCTGGCGATCGGTCTCGTCGCACAGGGAGTCTCCGCCAGCGGGGTTCCCGACCTCATCTTGGATGGACACGTCCAGCGTGTAGGACGCCAAGTTGGTGTCGGGGGGGAAGGTCAGCACCGTGCTGTAGTCCCGTCCCAGGGCCGTCCAGGTGCCCGCGGACAGGCCCGCGACATTGGAGGTGACGACGGGCTCCGCTCCGAGGCGCTCGGTGGCGAGGACGCGGAACGTGACGGATTCCGTGCCGTTGGCGTCCTTGGGGGACAAGACGCAGTCGGCGGTCGGGGGGGTGAAGTCGAACCCGACCACCCCGAGGTCGCCGTCGGTGTCGTCGGCCTCGACGCGCACCTGCTGTCCGATCTCGTCGACCAGCACGATGCCGAGCGACTTGATTCCGTCGTCCTCTGTGCCGTCGAGCACCCGGGTCCACACGCCCGGCCCGGCGGGTGCCAGCGGGATGCCTGTGAATGACACCACGGTGGCGGTGCGGTCCAGGCCTTGGCTGGCGTCGATGTCGAGCTCGACAGACAACGTCGCGCCCGCCCGGGCCCACATGCGCCCGTCCTCGCGGACGACATGGGGCTCCAGCGCGATGGTGGGCTCTGCACGCAGGTCCGGCGGCAGGGTCCGTCGGACGTCGCTGTCCGTGCCGGCCGTGCAGGCGGCGATGGATGCAAGCAGGCCCAGTCCGAGCGTGCGGACGTGTGTCATTGGATGTCCCCCGTGGTGCGCTTTCGAAGCCTATCCCCTTGATGGGTCGGGGCCTGCGAAAGGTGACCTGCATGCCAGATCGCAGGGACGGGTGGATCCGACGGACGGGGCACGGGGAGGCGGTCGTGGTGACCCTGGAGGGTGGCTCTGGCGTCAGTCACCCTTGGCGGCGTCGGGGTCGTCCGGATCGGTCGGGGCGGGGTGGACCACGAACGCGGTCGTGCCCTCGAACCCGAACGCCGCGGACATGAACGTACACTCGCCGCCATCGCCGAAGGCGTCGGCGTTGTTGCGGAAGAATGGCTCGACGGCGGCGGCCTCCTCGGCGGCGTCCGACTGCAACAGCTCGTTGATCGCGAAGTCGACGTCGACGTAGCCCCCGAGCATGCCCGAGAAGGTGCCGTCGGGCGCGATCTCGAGCCGGATCTGGCCGTCGCGCACGTGCATCGGGAAGCTGACCTCGAGGATGTCGATCGGGAGGGTGAAGTCGACCGGGCCCGCCGCCAGCACCCCGTCGACGATCGCCACGCCATCGACCCGGGAGGTGTCGATGGAGGGATCGATCCGGTAGGTCTGATCGGGGGCGATCAGGCCTTGGCCGCCGATCCACGGCTCGCCCTGGCCACGGGAGAGGAGGATGCTGACGTCGTCGTCGTTGGACAGGTCGTCGACCCCGGCGAGCTCGACGAGGAACAGGAACCGGCCCTCGTTGATCGACCCCTGTAGGAGCTGCTGGACCTGCTCGCCGACGAGGCCCTCGATCAGGCCCCACATCTGGCCGAACTGGTTGTCGATCCCGGTGGCGCCCCAGGGATCGAGGCTGTCGCCGAGCCCACAGGACGCCGTGGCGACCGTGTCGTCGACCCCGTCCAGATCGAAGCCCTCGACGCGGTCGTTGTCGTCGGCGGCGAGGAACAGGAACTCCTGCACCACGTTGGCGTGGCTGCCCTCCAGGACCGTCTCGTCGTCGACGAACCACGCGGACCAGGGGTCGACCGCCGTGTCGTCCTCGGGGGCGCAGGCGCCGAGCAGGAGCAGCAGGGGGGCGAGCGGGCGCATCAGGCCTCCACCTCGGACAGGCCATCCTCGGTGAAGGCCTCGTCCTGGCCATAGCTGGCTGCGGCCAGGCCCATGGTGCGCATCAGGGTGAGCGGGATCCGGCCGGCGTTCTCGGGCGTGGCCGATCGGACGTGCTCGCCAACCTTGAGTTTGCCGCCCGCGCGGCCCGCGAGGATCATCGGGAACTCGTCGATCTGGTGGGTTCGACCGTAGGAGACGTCGGTGGTGCCCAGCAGCGCCATGTGGTCGAGCAGGGTGCCGTCGCCCTCCGGCACGTTGCTGAGCGCCGTGAGCAGGTCGGCAAAGGAGCGCATCGCTGACAGGACGATCTCGTGGACCTGGGGCTGATCGCCGGGCTCGTCGTGGGTGAGCTGGTGATGGCCGGCCGTGGCGTCGGGGTACAGCGTGTTGTTGAGGGGATCGGAGTACCAGAAGCTGCCGACGCGGGTGAGGTCGCAGGCCATGGCCATCGCGAGCATCTCGGCGTTGAGCTTGCTGCGGGCTTCCATGTCGGGTCGGGTTGCCGTGTCGGACGGCATCACCGGGGCCTCGGGACGCGAGCACGCGGCGTAGTCCGGCGGGTCCTCTTGCAAGCGGGCGATCCGAAGCTCCAGCTCGCGCACGCTGGTGAAGTGCTGGTCGAGCCGGACCTTGTCCTCGACGCCCACCCGGGCCTGCAGCGCGGAGATGTCGGCCATGACCGCGTCGAGTGCGCTGCGCCGGAGGCCGAGGCGTGGGTCGACCACGCCGCCCTGCCCGGGCTCGCGGAACGTGGCGCCGAACAAGCGCTCGTACAGGGCGAGGGGGTCGGAGACGGGGGGATTGCGGCTGTCGGAGCCGTTGAAGGACATGCCACGGCAGTCGGGCTGGGCGCCGATCTCCAAGGAACGGAACGGGGTGTCGCCGCCGATGGCCTGGGCGATCACCTGGTCGAGCGAGGGCCCGTTGAACGAGGCGGACTCGTCGTCGCCCGATCCGGGCATGCCGCTGAGCAGGCCGGCGGGACCGGTGAAGTGGGCGATCCGGTTGGGGATCTTGATCTCGTGCCCGCTCACCAGGGTGAACTGGTCCTTGAACGCGGCCAAGGGCTCGAGCTGTGGGGTGACGGTCCAGTCGGCCCCGGTCTCGGTGGGGACCCAGCGGTCGGGCAGCACGCCGTTGCCCCAGAAGAACATGCCGAACCGGAGGGGGAACGACGACTCCTGGGCCCTGGCGGTGGACGGGGCGAACGCCGCGAGGCTGGGCAGGCCAACCGAGACGGCGGCGCCACCGAGGAGGCCCTGGAGGATGTGGCGACGGGAAGGCGAGAACGGGCGGCGCGGGCTCATGGCATCACTCCGGGGCGCCGACGCGCCGGAACACCGGCGACATCACGAGCTCGAGGATGAGGGCGCGGGCACGGTGCCCGTGCGTCTCGGTAAAGCGGGACGTGAGGAGGTCGAGCGCGGCGTCGGCGTCGTCGGGCTCGATGCGGCCGGTGGCGTACCGCGCGAGGGTCCGGACCGTGCAGGAGGGGAAGTTCCCGTGCTCTCGGACGGCCTTCCCCAGCGCGAGCGGGGTGTCGAACGTCGTGCCGTCGAGCGAGCCGGAGGGGTCGATCACCACGCCGTTGTCTCGCTCCCGCCACACGCCGATGCCGTCGAAGTTCTCCAAGCCCAGGCCGATGGGGTCCATCAGGCGGTGGCACCCCGCACAGCTGGGCTCCTCCAGGTGCTCCGCGACCCGATCCCGGAGGGTGGGGGCGGTGCCGCTGGGCTCGGGGATGGAGGTGTCGACGTCGACCGGCGGGGCAGGAATCGCCTGACACAGTAGGTTGGTACGGACGAACTTGCCGCGCAGGGTGGCCGAGGAGGACACGGCGTGGGCGTTGGACGCGAGGAAGGCGGCCTGACCGAGCAGGCCAGCCCGGCCGAGCTCTGCGGGGAGCTGGACCTGGGCGAAGCCCTCCGTGCTGGGAGACGGCACGCCGTACAGGCTGGCCAGGTAGGGGCTGAGGAAGGTCTCGCGCGTGGTCATCACGTCGCGGAAGTCCGCGTCGGCGTCGAGGACCATCCACTCCAGCAGCGACAGCGTCTCCTCGCGGGCGTCGTCGGCGAGCTGCGTGCTGTACCGCTCGAACACCAGCGGATCCTTCTTGAGGCCGTCGAGCGACTCGAGGCCGAGGTGGTCGGCGAAGTACGAGCGGATGCCGCGACGGGCCCGGGCGTCGTCGAGCATGCGCACGGCCCAGTCGAACAAGCCCTCCCGGGTGTCCAGCTCTCCGGCCTCGGCGGCGTCGAGCAAGGCCTCGTCTGGGGCGGTGTCCCACAGCAGGAAGGACAGGCGGCTCGCCAGCTCGACGCCGGACAGCTCCCGATCTCCGGAGGTACCGTCTGGGCCGAGCTCGGACCGGTACAGGAAGTGGGGGGACTGCAGCAGGGTGGCGAGGCCGAACTCCAAGCCGCCATCGGCGCCGAGGACGGTGCCGGCTTGCGTGGCGACGTCCACGACCCGGTCCAGCTGCTCGCCGGTGAGGGGGGCCCGGTACAGGCGCCGCCCGATCTGGGCGAGGGTGTCGCGAAGGCAGGACGCCTCGGCGGCATCGCAGGCCGGCAGGACGCTGCGCAACGCGGGGTTGGCGACGATCTGGGCGGCCATCGAGAAGGCCGCGTCCTCCACGCTCTCTGCGCCACGAGGGCTGAAGCTGCCCGCACTCGCGCCCACCGCCGTGAGCCCGCCGATCGCGAGGTCGGGCTCGGCGAGGGTGGGCACCACGAGGTCGGGACCGAACAGATCGTGCAGGACGTGGTCGTACTGATCCTGGGTCAGGCGGCGCAGTGCGGCGGGGGCGGACGGCGTGTTGGGCCAGTCCGACGCGGCGGCGAGGTCGTCGAGGGTGAGGCCGACCGGCTCGTCGGCGCACCCGGAGAACAGGGCGGCCGCCACCGCGATCGCAGGGACAAGGGTTCGCACGGGGAGCCCCCGGGACGTGAGAGCGTGCGTCTAACCGATCCCGCCCCGCGCCGTGCAACGGTTTGCACACCTTGAGGCCGGTGGATCGAACACGGCGTCAGGGAGCGTGCGGCTCCTACCGATCGGTGTCGAGGCCCGTGTCGACTCCGAAGCCTGTGCTGCCACAGGACGCCAGGGAGACGGTGCCGCGGATCGGGCGGTGTCGGCTGTCTTCCTCGAAGTTGTCGGTGGAGTTCTCCAGGTCGAGGGTGATCTCGACCGGATCGGACCCGCTCTGCTCGGCGGGTCCGAACAGGCTGACGTACCCGCCCTCGTCCTCCAGCTCGGGGCCGTGGCAATAGGTGCGCTGCCCGTACGCCCGATCGTCGCCCGATGCCGCGTAGCGCAGGAGCAGGACGTCGTTCCAGAACGAGGGCTGGGCGCGCTTCTGGTCGTCTTCGGCGCACCACGGGGCCACCCGATCGCAGGCATCGGTCGGTGCGTCGCCGCCGGAGACGTCGGGAAACGGCTCGTCGGTGGTGGTGCTGTCGTCGGTCTGGCACCGGGCATCGCTCCAGACGAGGGCGACCTGGGACCACGGGGAGCCGGAACCACAGGTGAGGAGGACGCCGCCGTCCACGGCGCCGAAGCCCGACAGGCCGCTGCCTGAGCAGGCCCCCGCGAGCAGCCACAGCAAGGGGGTGGCACGTGGGATCACATCAACCTCACCCAGAGCCGAAGCTGGCTGGTCACGAACGGGGAGACGGGCCCCTGCTTGGCGCTCCAGGCGTGGGCGAGGACGTCGAGGGTCACGCCGAACCGGTCCGCGATGTGGGCGTGCAGCGAGACCTTGGGACCGAGCACGGCCCCACCGCCTCGCCACGCGAACAGGACATCGGCTTCCTGGGTGAAGCGGGCGTACTGGGGGTCCTGGATGTCGAGCAGGTCGCCGCGCGCGTTGACCAGGCTCCACCCGCCCCAGACCCCGGCGAACAAGCCGATGCGGTCGGGCTGCTTGGCGCCTGCGTCGATCCACCCACCCACCTGAAGGGCCGCGCCGAGATCGACGGCGAACGTGGGCTTGGTCCGGAACCGGACGAGCTTGGAGTCGTCGGTGAGCCAGGGGTGGTCGGACAACCAGGTGGGGGCGGTGCGCTTGAGCGGCATCCGGATGCCGACGTCCGCACCAAAGGTCACGTACTTCCAGACCATCGTGAGGCCGAGCGGCACCCGCACGCCCGCGGCGCTGTCCCACAGCACGCGCTCGGCAATGGTGTCCTCGCCGAGGAAGGGGTTTCCGGAACGATCCGCTTCGAAGTTCTTGTTTCCGGTGAGTCGCGCGCCGCTGACCCCGCCGGTGGACCAGAAGTACCCAGCGCCTGCGTCGAGGGTGAGGTGGACACGGCCGTCTCCCAGCTCGGTGCGTTGGTCGGCGATGATGATCTGCTGCAGGGCGACGGGAATGGTGGTCTCGTGGGTGGCGAGGCCGCCGTCGTCGCGGGTGTAGGTCCAGCTGACCGTCCACACCCCCATGGAGCCGTCCGCGACGGTGGGGTCGAGCGG
>JAUHWK010000183.1 GCA_030424555.1 bacterium
TCCCCCCCTGGTACGTGGCGATCTGACCGTAGTCCTCGCACCGTGGTTCCAGATCCGGGAGCGCGAACAGGCGCAGGGTCAGGCTCTCGAACCGGGCCGCGCCCACCTTGCGCTGCAGGTCGGGGTGGTCGATCGTGATCGGCGATCGGGTGACGACCCGCGGATCCGCGAACCCCGCCGCCCGGCACAGGTCCAGCAGGTCGTGCACGTACAGGGCGCCTCCGAGGCACTCCGCATGGAGCAACGGATCGGCAGACACCGCGTGCGGGAGGCGTCGATCGACCACGACATCCGACAGGTAGAACTCGCCGCCCGCACGCAGCACGCGGGCGACCTCTGCCAGCACGCGATCCTTGGTTGGCGACAGGTTCACCACGCAGTTGGACACCACCACGTCAAGGGTGCTGTCCTCGATGGGCAGTGTGGACAAGTCCTCGATGAAGCCCTGGTGAAACGCCACGTTCGGCGTCTCGTACCCAAACCGCGTCATGTGCTCGTCCACGGTGTCTCGTGCGACCACCAGCTGGGCCTCGGTCATGTCGACGCCGTGAACGAACCCCGTGGGGCCGACGAGCTGGCTGAGCAGGTAGACGTCGCGGCCGGTCCCGCAGCCGAGATCGAGCACACGGCACCCGTCCACCGCGACCGGAATGGGAAAGCCGCACCCGTAGAAGCGCTCCAACACCGCCTCGGAGACGTTCGAGAGGGCCGCAGCGACGTGGGCAGGTGGCGCCCCGGACGCGCAACAGGCGTTGGTCGCGAGATCGGACGACGTCCGGAGGGTCTCGCCGTAGTACTGCCGAAGAAAGGCGCGGGCGTCGTCGGAAGGCGCGTGCATCGGGACCTCGTGGAGCGTGGGACCGGTATGGCGACGAGGCCCGTTCGGTCACGCCTGGCCCATCGATCGATGGTTCGTGACGTGGTCTGACGGCGGACGTCGTGGAGACGGGTAGGCCCAGGAGGACCCCTTGATGCGCACCTTGCTCTCGCTGCCGCTGCTGTTGATCGCCTGCGACCCCGCCGAGACCGTCCCGACCGACGATCCCTACGATGGGGAGGGCACCACCGCGTGCTGGCAGGCCGAGGCCGCCCTCGATCTCACCGACGCCCCAGGCGCCGGCGACGGGTACGCCAAGCCGTCGTTCAACGTCACCTGCGGCTCCGACACGGTCACGCTTCGGTCGAACGGGATGCCCTCGTACACCTTCGTGGCCCTCACCCCGAACGCGCTGGTGGAGCAGTCCCTGGAGGTGGTGATTCCCCGGTTCCCGGCCGTGGCCGACACCCCCACCGACATCCCCCTGCTCGGCTACGCGGGCCTCAATGTGGCCGGGCTGTCCTGGTTCGGTCCCAACGAGGGCGCCATCCCCGCGGAGTCGGCGTGGGGCGACCCGGTCTACAACGGCATCGTGGACGGGTGCTTTGGCCACACGGCCAACGAGTACCACCACCACGCGCTGGCCGAGAAGTGCCTGACCCAGGACGCCGTGTCCTCCGCGACCCCTTGGACGGCGGCCGACCCGGACGCATCCTCCCCCTCGCCCATCCTCGGATACGCCGCCGACGGGTTCCCGATCTACGGACCGCGAGGCTGTCTGGATGAGGACTGCACCGATGTGGTCACGTTCCAGAGCGGCTGGGTCGCCACCGCAGACCCGGTCCAGGACGCGTGGGACAACCACGCCTACCAGGGCGATCCCGACGACGAGACCGTCCTCGACCAGTGCAACGGCCGGATCGGCCCGGACGGCACCTACCGCTACCACGCCACGGCCACCTTCCCGTACATCCTCGGGTGCTTCGCCGGGACGCCGATGGGCACGGGCGACGGGGCGGTCGGAGACGCCATGGGCGGGGGAGACGACGGGGCGGCCATGGGCGGGCCGAGCGCGTGCAACCCGGATGGCAGCTGCGACGAGGTCGGGACCGTGTGTGCGACGACGCCCCAGGGCGATCGGTGCGTTCCGTCCTGTTCGCAGCCCTCGGATTGTCCTGCCGGAATGAACGGCGACGTCCTCACCTGCTCGTCGGAGGGCGCGTGCGTGCCGGGCTGACCGGGCTCCTCGCCGCAGCCGCCACCGCAGCCGTCGCGGTCGAGGAGGTCCCCCAGGAGGGGCTCCCGGTCGCCGCGGTGCGCTGGCGGACCGTCTGGCATGGCGTCGACAAGCCGGTGGACACGGTCGGGGGCACCCGCATCGCGCTGACGGACCTCTCGTTCACGCACCACAGCCTGAGCCTGGTCCCCTGCCCCGCGCCCAAGGGCGCCTGGGATCGGCTGGCGGGCCTGGTGGTCGGGACAGCGTGGGCGGACCACGCCCCCTGGGACGATCCGTCTCGTGTCACGCCCCACGCGGCCTGGACAGCCCACGAGCAGCCGCTCACCGTGGGCGAGGTCGAGGGCCTGACGGATCGCTACTGCAAGGTCCACTGGATGGCCGCGCCCGCCGGACGGGGCGACCCGATCCCCCCCGATCGGAGTGCGCGAACCCTACGAGCGTCGGGCACCTGGACCGACCCCCAAGGCCACCTGCACCCCTTCGAGACCGAGACGGCGTGGACCCAAGCCGACACCCACGACCTGAACCTGCACGCCGCCCGCCCCCAATGCGTCACGGTCACGGTGCACCGGCACCTCCCCGCGGCCGTGCAGCACGTCGATCCCCGTGGCGAGCCGCTGGAGATCGCCTGGGCGTTGCTGGACGGGGTGCGTCGGGCCACGACCGTGCAGGTCGAGATGGTCGAGGCTGGCGAGGCGCCATGCTTTGGAGGATCGCCCGTCGGCTCGGCGCCGAGCCCCCCGCGTTAGACCCCGCCCGCATCCCGGGCCGACGTCATGAACACCACCCAGACCAACCTGGAGCGGCTGGAGCTACGCCTCCTGTCCCGCATCGCGCGCGCGTCGCTCGACCACGACCTGCTCGCCGAGGGCGACCGGATCATGGTCTGCCTGTCGGGCGGCAAGGACTCCTACGTGATGTGGCACCTCCTGGAGCGCATCCAGGCGCGGGTGCCGTTCCGCTTCGAGCTGGTCGGGGTCCACCTGGACCAGCACCAGCCCGGGTTCGACGCGTCGATCGTGGCGCGGTGGCTGGAAGATCGCGGCGCCGAGCACCGGATCGTGTCCGAGGACACCTACTCGATCGTCAAGGCCAAGACGCCGCCCGGCGGAACCACCTGCTCGATGTGCTCCCGCCTGCGCCGGGGGATCCTGTACCGCACGGCCGGGGAGTTGGGCTGCACCAAGCTCGCCCTGGGTCACCACCGGGACGACGCGATCACCACCCTGCTGATGAACCTGCTGTACAGCGGCCAGATCAAGGCGATGCCGCCTCGGCTGCGCAGCGACGACGGCCGTAACGTGGTGATCCGGCCCCTGATCCGGTGCGCGGAAGACGACATCCGTGCCCTGGCCGAGGGCCTCGGGTTCCCCATCCAGCCCTGCACGGTGTGCTCCACCCAGCCCGACCTCAAGCGCGCCAAGGTGGAGGCCCTCCTGACCGAGCTGTCCAAGGACAACGCCAACATCCGGGGCAACCTATTCGCCTCCCTCAGCAACGTCGTGCCGACCCACCTGATGGATCCGTCCATCCTCCCCGACGATCCCCAGGGCCACGACGACGCGCTGGCGGCGCTCGAGGGGTGTGGCTGAGTCCGCGTCCGCCGTGAAGGAGGCCCCCTTGCCCGGATCGGCGTGGCGCCGGCCGGGTGGTTACGACCCGACGCCTGGGGAGGGAACGATGGGCGCGGTGCGGTCCAGGTCACGATGGGCAGCGTGGTTGGGCGGGGCACTCGCGCTCGCGGCGCCTGCGGTCTGTCACGCCCAGGACACCGACCGCCTCGACTGTGACTTCGTCCTCAAGGCGATCGGCGTCATTCCGGTCGACGTCCTCGTCGACGCGATCGAGAGCGATCGCCCCATCGCACCGGATCTGCTCGGGTGCGCGGAGAAGGCGGAGGCCCCGGCGGCCGTGGTCGATGCGATCCGCCGTCGGCTGGCCATCGCCGCCGATCAGACCGACACCCCGTGGATCGTCGTCGACACCGCGGACGAGCGCTGGCCCGAGGCGCTCGGACGACGCCTCGCCCCGGCCATCCAGGTGCTCCAGCCCGGCAACGTGCCGATGGTCGTGATGTTCGTCCGCGAGGAGGACCGCGCGCTGCCGCCCTGGTGGTACCTGGAGTTCCAGGACCGCGTCGCCGGCCGCCTGCTGGAGCGTCTCCCCCCGGACTCCGCCGCCGCCGAGTCCCCCGAGGTGCTGGACGCCGAGGCCTGGTCCTTGCTCGACCCCACGCTCGCGCCCGACCTGCACGATCGCCTGCGCCGCATGGGCTACCGCCGGGTGCTCCTGATCCAGGAGAGCCCCGTCGTGGGCTCCGACGCCACCGACCTCGCGATCGAGATCCGCAACCTCGACGACGCGTCCTCCCGCAGCAGCATCGTCCGCGTGCTTCCCCAGGATGCCACCAGCCCAGACCCCGGCGCGGTGCGGGTCAAGGTCACGGCCCGCCCGTCTCCCGCGCCCCCCGGCGGCACCGTCGAGCTCGCCGTCGACCCCATCGGCGGCGCCCTGCAGCCCGGCGAAGTGAGCGTGTGGCACGGGGGCGTGCGGCTCGCCGTGCTGGAGCCCATCGACATCTCCTGGCTCGGCACCGTCGCCATCCCCGAGGAGGCTCGGGGAAGCTGGGATCTGCACGTCGTCCACCCGACCGACGCCGGCGGCCTCGGCTGGCTCAAGGTCTCCGTGCCGATCAAGGCCGGTGCCGATCCCGACGGCAAGGCCCGCCGTCTCGACGCCGAGTACGACCTCGCCACCACGTCGGCGTCCCGCAAGAAGAGCAAGGTCGTCAAGCGGGTCGGCGTGCTGATCGGCGCCGGGCTGGGCGGTGGCGCCGACCTGTTCGACGGCAACAACTACCTCAAGGCCCCCCTGCGCGCGCAGGGGCCGTGGACCCTCGACGGCATCACCTACACCCCAGTGGTCGATCCCAACGACGCGTTCGGGCTCACCGGGTACGTCCACATCCCGATCGAGGCAGCCGTCCAGATCCCCGGCCTGCGGATCGCCGGCCGCCTCGACCTCCGGCCCGCCGTCCAGGGCGCCGATCCCCACAGCACCCCCACCGCCGCCGGGGGCGAGGTCACCTACCGGCGTCAGATGTCCGTCGACCCTGGGGGGAGCCTGCTCCTCGGCGCCCGCAACCCCCGCACCGGTGGGTGGTTCGGCGTGTTCGCCGCCTGGCAGGCCCGGAAGGTGATCGGATCGTACGACGGCCAGCGCACCGTGCTCCCTGCCAACCGCGGCGTGATCGGCGCGCAGCTCACGGTGGATCACGACCTGCGCAAGGCGATCAACCTGGGCTTCGACGTCCGCAGCACGATCGCCCGCTTCGGCGGCTCCGGCCTCCCCGCGAACGCCGCCGCCGTGGCCGTGCAGGTCGATGCCGCCCTGCGCGTGGCCTGGAGGGCCCGATGATCCGCCCCCTCTCGCTCGCTGCCTGGATCGCGCTCGGCACCGTCGCAGGATGTGCCTCGCCCGCGTACAGCGACCTTCCCTACGCCACCGCGGCGTTCTCCCGCGACGACGCGCAGCCCGTCTCCCGCCACGACAACCCGTTCGACCTGCGGTGGCGCGACGCGGAGGGTCTCGAGCTCGACCGCCCCGCCCACCGAATCGTGCCCCCGCGGCTCGGCGTGAACATCCGCCTCAGCGGCATGAGCTGTGACCAGGACGGGGTGACGTTTACCCAGGTTGTTCCTGAGTCCGACCAAGACCACTACCACGCCTTCGAGACAGATCCCGGTCGGGACGGCACGCCGTTCGCGGTGTGGGCATCCGATCAGGAGGTCTCCGACGATGAAGTCGGCGCGCACTTCGTCGACATGATCCCCACCACCACCCCCTGGTCGGGGGCCCGGTGGTTCGGCGACGTCCAAGACTCCTTCTTCGAGTACGCGTATGGGATGGAGGACTGCGATCTGGTGTTCATGGTCGAGGGCGACGCCGCGATCCACTGGCGCGTCCCCCACGCCGCCCTGCAGGGCCGCTCTGCGATCTGGGAGCTCGAGGGCCCGCGCGGCCACGAGTCCCGACTGCCCGACACCCTGGACAACCTGTCCTTCGAGGCCGCGGAGAACGCCGCGTACCGGGCCCGGTACACCTTCCGAGAGGGTTCCTACACCCGGTCCGACGTCTCGGAGCGCTTCGCCAACACCCCCCCGTTCGGCCTCGATCCCGACGCCGGCACCTTCACGTGGGAGCGCACCAGCGCGTTCAGCGCCACCCTCACCCTCACCGTCGGCACGGAGTCCCGGGTGGTCGCCGTGCGCGACTGGGGCCAGGATCACGCCCTGTACGGGGTGGTCGAGTCCAACGGGCAGGCCGTGGCTCCCGCCGTCATCGACGGGATCATGGTGTTCGACGGCATGGGCGAGGACGACACCGACCGGTAGTCACCCCTCTCCGACCTCTTCCCCGCTGTCGTAGAAGCTGACGCGGCGCTCGTTCTCGTCGAGCCGCAGGGCCGAGGTGAGCGAGGGAAACGCGCGGTGCGCACAGGACAGGCGCTCGCAGGTCCGGCAGTTGGTGCCGATCGGGATGATCTCGCCCTTGTCGAGGTCCAGGCCGTCCGCGTACACGACGCGCCCCGCAAACTCCACGCGGCAGCCCAGCCCGATGGCGTGCACGATCTCCGCCTCGCGCCACCCCCCGAGCCGCCGGCTGATCGTGCGGGCGACGCAGAAATACTCCTCCCCGCCCGGCATGACCGACAGCTGGGTCCGGATCCGTCCCGGGTTCATGAACGCGGCGTTGACGTTCCAGCGCGCGCACCCCGAGGAGTACCGGGGGAACCGGATCCCCGACCCACTGAACCGCTTGGAGATGTTGCCCGCGGTGTCGGTCTTGACGAGGTGGAACGGCACCCCCTCCGCCCCCGGACGCCGCAGGGTGGTGAGACGGTGGCACACCTGCTCAAAGCTGGTCCGGAACCGGTGCCCCAGCAGCTCCAGGTCGTAGCGCTCCGCCTCGGCCGCCTCGAGGAAGCGGCCGTAGGGCATGAGCACGGCGCCGCCGAAGTAGTTGGCGAGGACCATCCGGGCGAGGGTGCGGCTGGCTTGGGTGGACAGCCCGGGGTCGGCCGCGATCTCGTCGAGGGCGTCCCCTTGGCCCAGCAACGCGAGCTGGTGCGCCATCTGGAAGGTGCGCGCGTGCTGCGGCAGCGTCTCCGCCAACACGAGGTCACGTCGGGTGGCGTCGAACCGGCGCAAGTATCCGCCCATCTCGGCGGCCTCCGCGACCCGGACCGCCACCCGATGCTCGTCCGCGAGCACCCGGGCGAGGCCCTCGAACAGCGCCTCCTGCTTGAGCTCGTGGACATCCCACAGCCCCTCGGCCGCGCGCTCCAGCGGGTCGAAGTGGTTCATCCGCCGCTGGATCAAGTCGTTGACCTCTTCGCTCGGAAGACGCTGCGCCTGGTCGCCGTCCAGGGGGCCATCCGTGACCCCGCCCTCGGCCAGCAAGGCGCGGAGCTGCTGCTCGCTCTCCTCGGCGCCTCGCCAGCGTCGGTACAGGCCAACCAAGGTGCGTGCGAGGCCCGGCTGGGTCTCGGTGAGCACCCGGACGTCGGTGTTCTTGACGTCCGCGTCCTCCAGCGCCGGATCCGCCAGCACCTCCATCAGCTCCTCGGCGAGCTGGTCGGACTCGTCGGCCATGAACTCCCGCACGTCGACGTGCAGGGTGTCGGCAAGCTG
>JAUHWK010000184.1 GCA_030424555.1 bacterium
TCCGACACAGACGGTGCGACCCCCGCGTCCTCACCGCCCCAAGGCAGCACCGACGGCGACACCGACGCCCCGCCGCCGATCGTCGCGATGCCCACCATCGTCGACTACGTCGAGGCCCCCTACCCGCCCGAGGCCGAAGCGCAGGGGATCGAGGCCACCGTCACGCTGGCCGTCACCCTCACCGCAGAAGGCGTGGTGGAGCAGGTCGTCGTCACCGAGCCCGTCGGGCAAGGGTTCGACGAGGCCGCCCGCGCGGCCGTGCAGCAGATGACCTTCACGCCCGCGCGCACCGAGGAGGGCCCGGTCGGCGTGGTGTTCGAGTTCGCCTATGCGTTCGAGCTCGCCCCCGAAGCCCCCGAGGAGGCCGCGCCCGCCCCCATCAACCTCACCGGCCAGGTCCGGGAGATGGGCACGCGCACCCTGCTGGAGGGCATCGCGGTGTCGGTCGAGGGCACCGAGCTCACCGCCACCACCGACGCCGAGGGCGTGTTCTCGCTGCGGGGGGTGCCCACCGGGCCCCAGGTCGTCCGCCTGCGCTCCCCCGACCACGTCGAGCTGGATCAGCAGCTGGAGATCCTCGACGGAGAGCTCACCGAGGCCAAGCTGTGGCTGCGCGCCCGCACCTACCGGGACAACGAGGCCGTCGGCTACTACCAGCGGGAGAAGCAAGAGGTCACCCGGCGCACCCTCACCATCGAGGAGGTCAAGCGCATCCCGGGCACGTTCGGCGACCCGGTCAAGGTGATCCAGACGCTGCCCGGCGCGGCCCGCTCCCCCTTCGGCACCGGCCTGCTGATCATCCGCGGCGCCAACCCCGAGGACAGCGCCGTGTACGTCGACGGGATCCGCATCCCGATCGTGTACCACCTCACCGGCACCACCAGCGTGCTGTCGCCCGAGGTGGTCAAGAGCGTGGACTACCTGCCCGGTGGGTACGGCGTGGAGTTCGGCCGCAGCATGGCCGGCACGATCAACGTCACCACCAAGGACGTGATCAAGGAGCGCAAGCTCACGGTGGGGATCGACCTGCTCGACGCCCAGGTCTGGTTTGAGACGCCGATCGGCAAGAAGGGCGGCCCGCAGCACGGCCTCGCGCTCGGTGCCCGCCGCTCCTACCTCGACGCGTTCATCCCGATCTTCACCCAAGAGCTCGGGTTCAACGTCCTGCCCTACTACTGGGACTACCAGCTCAAGTACATCGCCCCCAAGACCGACCGGAACCAGTTCAGCGCGTTCTTCTTCGGCTTTCAGGACATCATCCGCGTGTCCACCCCCGCCGACCAGGCACAGGGCACCGACGTCTCCACCCAGGGCGACTTCCGCACCTCGTACCAGTCGCACCGGCTCGTCCTGAAGTGGGAGCACACCGTCAACGAGCACTTCTCGTTCATGGTCTCCCCCAGCCTGGGCATCGACCTCAACAACATCGGCCTCGGCGCCGACTTCAAGCTCGACAACACGAACACGCTGCTCCAGGTCCGCGCCGAGGCGAGCATCCGCCCCACCGAGGCGGTCGAGCTCAAGCCCGGCCTCGATCTCATCGGCGGGCCCTACTTCTTCGACTTCCGCGCCCCGCTGAGCTTCGACGACCTCGGCGACCCGCTGGCCGAGCGCAGCCGCGTGGGCTTCGACGGCAAGGGCACCGCCTGGTCTCCCACGCCCTTCCTCGAAGCGAACATCCGTCCCCTCAAGGACCGCAGCCAGTGGCTGTTGAGCGCCGGCCTCCGGTACAACTACACGGTGTACTTCATCGACGGGGAGATCGCGTTCGGGCAGGACCTCCCGCCCACCGAGATCCGCAGCGTCGACCCCCGGTTCGGCACCCGCCTGCGGGTGTTCGGCTCCGACGACGGCCCGTCGGGCACGATCAAGGCCAGCACCGGCCTGTACCACCAGGCCCCCCAGCCCTTCGAGAGCATCGGCATCGGCACCTCCGCCCAGCTGCTCGCCGAGCGCTCCTGGAACAGCAGCCTCGGGTTCGAGCACCAGATCAGCCCGGCCGTCAGCTACGACATCGAGGGGTTCTACCGACGGATGGACCGCCTGGTCTCGTTCAACGACGGGTTCACCGGGCTCAACACCCAGCCCTTCATCAACCAGGGCCAGGGCTACGCCGCCGGCGTCGAGGTGATCCTCCGCCACGCCCCGGTCAACCGGTTCTTCGGCTGGATCTCCTACACCTTCTCGCGCTCGTTCCGCCGCGACGACGAGAACGCAGACTGGGTGCCCTTCGACTTCGACCAGCCCCACATCTTCAGCGCCCAGGGCGGGTACGATCTGCCGTTCGACATCGGGATCTCCCTGCAGATCCAGGTCGTCAGCGGCAACCCCACCACCCCGCTCAACGCCGGCATCTACGACGTCGACGGCGACTTCTACAACGGGTTCCGGGTCGGTCCGAGCAACGGGGAGCGCCTGCCCACCTTCGTGCAGACCAGCTTCCGCGTGGACAAGACGTTCACCTTCAAGAAGTGGCAGATGGAGCTGTACCTCGACCTGATCAACGCGATCCGCGGGGTCAACCCCGAGACCACCGTCTACAACTACGACTACTCCGAGTACGCCTACGTCCGCGGGCTGCCCTTCCTCCCCAACCTCGGCCTCGAGTTCAAGTTCCACCCATGACCTGCCGTCCTCCCCGATCTCCCCGCCTGGCCTTGATCGCGCTCCTCGCTGCGACGGTCTCGGGCTGTCCGATCGGCAACGACCGGTTCCCCAAGCCCGCCGAGCTGTCCCCCGCGTGGCGCATCGACGGCTTGCGCGTGCTGGCGGTGCGCGCCGAGCCCCCCGAGGCCCGCCCGGGAGAGCGCGTCACCTTCGAGGCGCTGATCACCGATCCGGACGCCGTGTCCGGGGGGGCTGTGTGGATCGCGTGTCCCCCTGGGGACGACGACGGCGTCGGGTTCGGATGTGGCCTGGAGGGCGACCTCGACTTCGCGGGGGGCGCCTCGGAGGGCATCATCGGCTTCCAGCCGGGCCTGGATCCCTCCTACACCCCGCCCGCCGACCTGCTCGACAGCCTGGACGAAGAGGACCGCGACGAGGGCGTGTACCAGCTGATCCAGCTCGCGGTGCTCCCCCAGGCGCTGATCGACGAGGGCTTCGGCGACGGCGGGTTCGGCGGGGACCTGGACTTCAACGAGGTCGAGGTCGCGTACAAGCGACTGGTCGTCTCCGAGGCCGCGACCCCCAACCACAACCCCGAGATCGGCGGGTTCTCCGTGGACGGCTGGACCGTCGCCGACGGCGCCGTGATCGAGGTCGACCCCGGCGAGCGCTACGAGATCGGGCTGTCGCTGCCGGCCTCCAGCATCGAGCGCTACGTGTTCGAGCGCGACGACGGCACGATCGAGTACCGGCGCGAGGAGCCCTACGTCACCTGGTACACCGACCAGGGGACGATGCGGGAGTCCGCCACGCTGTTCCCCTTCCTGGACGCCACCTGGGAAGCGCCCTCCCAAGAGGCGGTCGACGAAGACGGCGTGACCGGCGGCACCTGGTGGGCCGTGGTCCGGGATCGGCGCGGCGGGATGACCTGGATCGCCCGTCCGTGGCGGATCCGCGGCACCTCCGACACCGACGCCACCCCCTGAACCGCGCCGATTGCGCCCGACGGCGCAGGGTGTACGACGTCACACGGCCGACCCACAAAGAGTTGACACGGCGCGATCGTGGCTTGCAGCGCCCACCTTCCGGCAGCGCCCCCCCTGTCGACAGGCCCCTGACGGGACCCTGGCATTCCCTTTCGATGGTCGTGCTAGAAGTCCGGGACCTTTCAGGGCACCCCCACGGGGGCGTCCTGTGCGACGGGGCCCCGCCCCCCGCACGACCGCACCGCATGATTCGGCCGAGGCACGCCGACCCTTACGAGGAGACGCCTGGATGAACCCCACCCGCACGCTGCTCCTGGCAGGCCTGGGCGTGCTCGGGACCGCCTTCGGCGGCGTCACCCCCGCGCACGCCGCGGGGACCGATGACGCCCCGCCTGGCGTGGAGGCCCTCGAGGCCTTCCGAAACCCCGAGCCCCGGCGCAACCCGGTCACCAACCGCTTCTTCCTGAAGTCGCGCCGGTTCGAGATCACGCCCCTGCTCGGCACCGTGCCGAACAACGCGTTCTCGAGCCGGTTCACGGTCTCGGTGAACCTCGCCTACCACCTCACGGAGCAGCTGAGCGTCCAGGCGATGATCAGCTTCGCGCCCGACCTCGGCAAGCGCGACGTCAAGTCCCTGGTGCCCATCCTGCTGCGCCAGTCGAGCGACCAGTCGTTCGAGCAGCCGCTCGACAAGGTCACGCTGTCGACCGCAATCGGCGTCGGGTACGCCCCGGTCTACGGCAAGATCAACCTGCTCGGCGAGACGGTCCTCAACTTCGACTTCTACGGGTTCCTCGGCATCGGGCTGGTCACGCAGACCGAGTACTACGCCACCCGGTCGGCGAACGCGGACAACGCCCAGACCAACGACGAGTACTTCGACCTGACCCCGTCGCAGAACGAGGTCCGGGCCGCGCCCACCCTCGCGCTGGGTGCCAACTTCTTCCTGAGCCAACTCGTCGCGCTGCGTCTCGACGGGCGCATGCTGCTCGTCATCGACGACAAGCCCGCGTACGACCGCGACAACCCACCCCCTGGACTGCGCGCCATCTCGCAGTTCCAGGTCTCGGCCGGCATCGCCATCTTCGTCCCGAAGATGAAGCCGCGCATCACCGACTTCTGAGGAGGAGCGCATGACCATCCCGCCGCTGTCGCGCCTCCTTGGCGCCACGTTCCTGGCCACGACCCTCGCCACCGGCTCCGCGTTCGCGCAGGATCCGTTGGATGACGACCTCGCCGACATCCTCGGGGACGACACGTCCACCGAGGAGGGCTCGGTCGCCGAAGAGGTCGGGGCCGTCGAGAGCGCAGCCGACGACGACGACGCCGCAGAGGCCGCCGAGCGCGGTGTCGAGCGCGTCGTCCTGCCGCCGGCCCGCCGCAAGGTCATCAAGACCCTGCAGCCCAAGTACTTCCTCAAGCTGCGCCGCGGCGAGGTGATGCCGTACGTCGGCATGGTCACCAACGACCCGTTCCTGCGCCGCATCCTGTTCGGGGCGAGCCTCGGCTACCACGTCACCGAGGTCCTGGGGATCGAGCTCAACGGCAGCTACTCCCCCACCTTCGGCGAAGAGGGCAAGGGCGACTACAAGGTCGTCACCAGCCAGATCACCGAGCAGAACGCGGTCGCCCCGGAGATCTCCCGGCTCACGGCCCACGCCACGCTCAACCTGATGTTCTCGCCGTTCTACGGCAAGGTCGCCACGCGCCGCCGCGGCGCCATCGTGTTCGACCTGTTCGGCGTGTTCGGCGCCGGCATCGCCTACACGATCGACGACCTCAACGTGACCAACTCGGTGGGCGAGGAGTTCGCCGAGGCCACCCGCAGCCAGGTCCACCCGGCCCTGAGCTTCGGCGGCGGCCTGCGGGTCGCGTTCAACAAGACCTTTGCTTTGCGCTTCGAGGCTCGAAGCCTAAGCTACATCGGTACCTATGAGTCGACGAGCCTCGAGCTGAAGAACAACCTCGCGCTCATGCTGGGTGCTGCGTTCTTCGTCGGAAGGAAGCCGGAATGACCCACCGTCCTGCCCCCCTCCTCGCCTCGCTCGCCCTCCCGCTGGCGCTCCTCGCGGTCCCCGCGTCCGCCCAGGCTGCCGGGTTGTCCTGCGACGACATCATGAACATGGTGGACCACTCCGTCCCCGCCGCGGTGGTGGTCGACACCATCAAGGGCGCGGGCGGCAAGTTCACCGACGCCGACCTGCAGTGCCTGCGCGATCGAGGGGCCTACCCCGAGGTCCTCGCGATGGCCGAGTCGATGAAGGTGCAGCCCGTCCAGGCCGCCCCCGCCGTCGACGACGACGAGTCCCTCGAGGACGACCGCGGCGCCCAGGCCCGCAGCCGGTTCGACGACGCCGAGAGCCTCACCGGAGACCTCGACGAGGACTTCGGCGACGACTCGTCTGGCGGCTACGGCGCCAACGACCTCGACCAGTTCATCCGCGACTACAAGGCGCGGAAGTACCGCACCGCGTCCCACGGCCTGTACCAGCTCCTCGAGGAGAACGCGTACCCGGAGAAGGACTCGGTCATCAAGTACTACCTGGCCAAGTCCCTGCAGGCGCTGGAGATGTACCACGCCGCCCAGGCCTACTACATGGACGTCATCCGCAAGGGCCCGTCCAACCCGCTGTTCAAGCACGCCCTGCCCCGGCTCGCCCAGGTCTCCACCCAGATCGGCGACAACTACGAGCTGCTGCGGATCGTCGGCAAGATCTCGCCGGAGTCGTTCCCGCGTCAGGCCCGTCCGCACATGTACTACCTGCTCGGCCGCAAGGCGCTCGACGCCGACGAGCTGAGTGAGGCGGTCGCCGCGTTCGAGCAGATCCCCGTCAACCACGTGCTGTACCCGCGGGCGCAGTACCTGGCCGGCACGATCCAGTACAAGCGCGACAAGCTCAAGAGCGCCGTCCGGGCCTTCCGCGAGGTCATCCGCTCCGAGATCCCGGTCGAGGATCCGCGGATCGTCTCCGAGCTCGAAGACCTCAAGGACCTGTCGATCCTCAACATCGCGCGCGTGTACTACGCCCTGCAGAAGCTCGACACGGCCGACACCTACTACGACAAGGTCGACCGCGACTCCACCTACTGGCCGCAGTCGCTGTTCGAGCGGTCCTGGACCAACTTCTTCCTGGGCGACCTCAACGAGACGCTCGGGCTGCTGATGACCGTCCAGAGCCCGTTCTTCGACAAGACGACCTTCCTGCCCGACACCCAGTACCTGCGGGCGCTCGCCTACTTCCAGCTGTGCGAGTACACCGACGTCGATCGCGTCCTCACCTTGTTCGAGGCCCGGTACATCCCGGTCCGCAACGAGATGAAGGAGACGATCGACCAGTTCCGCACCGAGGCCGGTCAGCAGTCGTTCGACAAGGCCTTCGACATGTACTTCGGGCCCGAGGCCACCCGGGACACGACCATCCCCGTCGCCTTGTTCTCCCGGGTCCTGCGCAACCGCGACCTCGGCTCGCTGATCAAGCACATGGACGTCATCGAGACCGAGATGGTCGCGATCGACGCCCAGACCCCCCAGTGGCGCGACACCATCGGCCAGCACCTCAAGTCGCAGCTCGCGCGCGACCTGCAGCGCTACAAGGAGCGCGCCGGCCGGGCCTTCCTGCAGGAGCTGCTCGAGGAGTACCGCAACCTGGAGACCCTCCTCCAGGACTCGGACATCCTCCGCTTCGAGGTCGCAGACGCCCAGCGTCAGGACTACAACTACAAGATGACCAACCCGCAGGTCGACGATCTGGACGACGCCCCGATCGACTTCGCGACGGATCCGCAGATCATCTACTGGCCGTTCAACGGCGAGTTCTGGACCGACGAGCTCGCGTACTACCGGTTCACGGAGCAGGGCTCCTGCAACTGACCGGTCCGCGAGGGGACGCTGGCCGCCCCGCGGCGGGTCGTCTGCACGCGGCCATGCCCCGTCTCTGTCCATGCCCTGATCGTCTCGTGCCCCACGCACCTCCCCCGGGAGAGGCCCCATGACCTTGCATCCTTCCCCCCCCCGGCTCCTGCTTGCCCTCGCCCTCGCGACGCTCCCCGCGTCCGCGGCCCTCGCGGCCGACAAGGACGAAGAGCGCAGCCCGGTCGCGTTCGATCAGCTCGAGCAGGCCGAGGCCAGCTCGGAGTCCGA
>JAUHWK010000185.1 GCA_030424555.1 bacterium
ACGGCCCAGCTCGTGCGCGTCGTTGAACGGAAACACGTACCAGAGCACGGCGGCCGGGTGGTGGGGCAGGACGCGCTGCAGGGCCATGCGCTGGACGTCCACGGAGGTGCCGATTGCGCCGCGGACCACGTGGGTGAGGTCGGGACGCACCGCGGACCAGCGGGCGCGCAGGGGCTCTCCGGGGGCGCGGACGATCACGGCCTCGACCGTGCGAATCATGCTGTCGCCGAGGTGGAGGACCCATGGGGACGTGGACGGCGCGACGTCGTCGTAGGCCAAGGCGCACGCCTCGCGCTCGAGCTCGCTGCGGTCGTCGTGGCCGAGCCGGGCCGTCTGGTCCATCCAGGGCGCGGCCTCGGTGCCGGCAGAGGGTGGCGCAGGACCCACCACCAGCCGGGTGCCGAGCTCGGCCACCGCACAGAACAGCAGCACCTGGCCCGCCCGCATCCCCCGCTGCTCGGCCGGGGTACGCGCCGCGACAAAGCCGAGGGCGGCGACCGCGACCATCCCGGCCATCTCGGAGATCGGTGGGAGGGCCTCGATCGCCACGGGCAGGCCGAGCGCGAGCAGGCCCAGCCCCGCGAGGACGGGGCCGCCGTGTCGCCCGTGCCCGAGCATGGCCCCGACCGCCGCCGGGAGGAGGAGGACGACCACCGCCTCGGGCAGGAGGACGGTCCACGGCGTCATGGCCTCGCCGGCTCCACCCGCACCACCGCGTCGTGGGGCAGCGGGGCGTACAGGTGCGGGAACGGCCCGCCGTCGGGGCCGGTCTCCCACCGCAGGGCGTCTGGATCCAGGCGCGTGGGGTCGACGTGGACCGCGAGGACGTCGTCTCGATCGGCGAAGAACCGGGCGAGCGTGCCGGGGACCTGGGCGGGCGTGGACAGGTGGACGTAGCCGTCGTCGCGATCCATCGGCTCGCCGGGCCACGGGTCCGAGGCTGCCTCCCACACCGACCGGGGGACCAGCCGGACCAGGGTCGGGGTGGACCCGCCGTGCTGGGCGAGGTGGTGGCGGAGGGTGGGGGTGACGACGGCGCGTCCGCGGCTGGGGGTCCAGTGGCCGACGTCCCCGGGAACCCGGACCAGGCGGCCGTTGCGGACCCCGCCCAGCGAGGGACCGGCGAGCGCGTCGCCCAGGGCCTCGTCGCCCTCTCCCCACAGCAGCAGGGTGGGCGCGTGGACCGGTCCGCGGGGCACCTGGCCGCGCTGGATGGTCGCCCGGTACCAGTCCAACGCGGCGCGCCACGCGTCCCGGTCCGCCCAGGCCGCCTTGTACACGGCCTTCTCCTCGGGGGTGTCGACCGCACCCCGCAGGATGCGCAGGCCCGCCCCGCGGTGCAGCGTCCGCTCGGGCAGCCACGGGAGCTGGAAGAACCCGATGTACCAGGAGCGCAGGAGCTGGGCGGGGTCGAACAGGGGGGCACTGCGCAGCACGTCCGCGGGCGGGCAGTTGCACACGGTGAGCGTGCGGACGCGCGCGGGGTGCAGGCGGGCGACGCTCCATGCGACCGCGCCGCCCCAGTCGTGCCCGACGAGGTGGAACCCGCCGCCGCCCCCGAGGGCGTCGACCATCGCGATCACGTCGTCGACCAGGTGGGGCAGCACGTACCGGCCGATTCCCCGGGGCCGATCGCTCGCGCCGTACCCACGTTGGTCGGGGACGAACACCCGGTGGCCGTCGGCGAGCAGCGCAGGGACCTGGTGACGCCAGGCAAAGCCCGTCTCTGGGAACCCGTGGAGCAGCACCACCGGCACCCCGCCCTCGGGTCCGCCCACCCGCACGTGGAGGGTGCCGCTGCCGTCGGCCATGGGCACGCGGTGGGGGGTGAGGCCGAGGTCGGCGTCCAGGGGACTCACTGGGGCTCCAGCACCACCTGCTCGGGTGGGGTGCGCAGGTTGTAGCGCGATGCCATCACCACGCCGTACGCCCCGGCGTTCTCCACCAGCAGCACGTCGCCAGGGTGGGTGGTCGGGAGGTGGCGTCCGCGGCCGAGGATGTCGCCCGTCTCGCAGATCGGACCGACCACGTCGACCGGCTCGCCCGGGGCGTCGTCCAGCCGCGTCAGGTTGTGGATCCCGTGCCAGGCGCCGTACAGCGCCGGGCGGATCAGGGCGTTCATGCCCGCAGCACAGCCCACGAACGTCACGCCGCCCTTCTTGCGCACCTGGGTGACGGGGAGCAGCAGCACGCCCGCCTCGCTCACCAGGTAGCGGCCGGGCTCGATGCGCAGCTCCACGTCGCCCAGGCCCTCCACCTCGGCCAGCGCGCGGTCCATCGCGTCGAGGTCGAGCGGATCCTGGCCGGCGCGCTCCACCACACCGAGTCCTCCCCCCACGTCGACCCACTGCACGGCGTCGAACACCTCCCGCGCGCGCAGCAGGGTGCGGGCGGTGTCGGACCAGGGGTTGGGGTCGAGGACCCCGCTGCCGACGTGGGCATGCAGGCCGACCACGGTGGCGCCGATGCCGTCGGCGACCGCCTTCATCTCCGCCAGCGCGTCCATCGGGTGACCGAACTTCTGTCGGGCCCCCGCGGTGCGGACCTTCTCGTGGTGGCCCAGGCCCAGGCCCGGGTCGAGCCGCAGCGCGATCGGACGGCCGCGGAACACCTCGGGCGCCAGGCGCAGCACGTCCGGACCGTCGACGGTGACCTCGGCCCCGGTCTCGAACGCCGCCCGGTACTCGTCGACCGGGCAGAAGTTGGGGGTGAACAGGATGGGGACCTCGGGGCCGACGGCCTCGCGCGCGTGGCGGAGCTCGTTGGCGCTCACGCACTCGAGGCCCATCCCAGCGGCGACCACGGTGCGCAGGATGGCGGGCTCGGCGTTGGCCTTCATCGCGTAGAACCGGGCGCCGACGTGGGGGAGGCGGTCGCGGAGGGCCTCGGCGCGGTCGCGCACGGTGCCGAGGTCGACGACGTACCGGGGCTGGGCGTCGGCCACGAGCTCGAGGAGGTGGTCGCGGCGGGCCCGCCACCAGCGGGGGGCGGGGGTCGCGTCCTCTTCGGGCCGGGTGAGGCGGCCCCACGACGGCCCGAGCCAGGGCGCGGTGTGGCCGGTGCCGAACAGGCGTCCGTGCAGGTCGCGCAGCAAGCGGGGGGCCTCGTCGGGGTCGACCACGAAGGACAGGTCGAGGTCCTCGCTGCTGGCCGTCACCAGGTGGATCTGCTTCTCGGCGAACGCGCCGAAGCTCTTGCCGAGCGTGGGGAGGACCGCGCGGATGCTGCGGCCCACGATGCTCACCACGGCGCGATCGGGGAGGACGTCGACCTCGCCCAGCGCGGTGAGCTCGCGCAAGGCCCGGGTCATCGGGGCGCCGTCGAGTCCGTCGGGGACGTGATCGAGGGTGACGCTGACCGCGGACTGGCTGGTGGCGACCAGGTCCACGCTGATCCCGCACCGGGCCAGCACCTCGAACGCCTTGGCGAGGAAGCCCGGCGCACCCCACATCGCGAGGGTGCGGACGGTGAGCAAGGGAATCCCTCGGCGTGCGACCACGGCCAGGACCGCGGGCTCGTCGTCGCCGTCGGGCCCGATGCGGGTGACGGGGCCGTCCGGGTCGAGCGTGTTGCGGATCTCGACGGGGATCCCCTGGGGCGCGACGGGATCGAGGCAGCGCGGATGCAGGACCTTGGCGCCCATCGCGGCCAGCTCCCGGGCCTCCCGGTACCGCACCCGGCGCAGCAAGCGGGCGCCCGGCAGCGCGCGGGGATCGGTGGTGAACAGGCCGTGGACGTCGGTCCAGATCTCCAGCCGCTCGGCCCCGACGAGGGCGGCGAACAGGGCGGCGGAGGTGTCCGAGCCACCCCGTCCGAGCAGGGCCGTGTGGCCGTCGGGCGTGCGGGCCAGGAACCCTTGGGTGAGCACGACGCGCGCGGAGCCTGCGAGGGCGTCGGCGGCGGCAGGGTCGTGGCGGGGATCGACGCGGGCGTCCAGCAGGCGGGTGGCGTCGGGCAGGTCGGGGCTGTCGGCGGTGGTGAGCAGGTCCCGCGCGTCGACCCGCACCGCGTCCAGGCCGGCGCGGCGGAGCACGGCGATCCCGAGGGCGGTGCTCGCCAGCTCCCCAAAGCTCATCACCCGGGCGCGCAGCCGGGGACTGGCCTCTCGGACCAGGGCGATCCCGGACAGCAGGTCCCGGAGATCCTGCAGCAGGCCTCGCATTCCGGCGCGCTCGTCGTCGGTCAGGCCGAGGGCGTCGGCGAGGGTCTCGTGGGCGTCGCGCACGGCGGTGAGGGTGGGCTCCACCTCGCCGGCGACGGCGGCGTCCACCCCCGCGTCGAGCCGGTTGGACACGCCCGCGAGGGCGCTGATCGTGATCCACACCCGGTGCGTCGGGGCCAGGGCGGCGGCGCGCTCCAGGATGCGCTGCCAGCGCTCTGCGGTGGCGACGCTGGTCCCCCCGTACTTGAGGACGATGGTCGGGACGGTCATGACGGGCTCCGAAGCGGGCTTCGAGGGGCGGGCAGCCTTACCCCATGGCCGTGGGCGACGTCATCCGCCGACGGCGTCGAACGCTCCGAGCTCTTCCTCGTCGTCGACCTCTTCAACCGGCGGCAGGATCTCCCACGACCAGGTCCGCAGCGGCCGCGAGGCGGCGTCGGCGCCTGGGGGAAGGCAGGCGACGTCGACCGTCACGCACTCGGCGTCCCGCAGGACGACGCGCTCTCCGGGGTCGAGCGTGGCGAGGTCGTCGAGGAAGGCGGTGGGCTCGGCGCAGTCGTCGCCGACGACCAGCTCACAGTCGATGGCTCCGTCGGCCCGCGACACGACGATCAGGTCGGTCGGACCCTCCCACGAGCCGGCGTCGGGCCAGATCGCCACGCCGGTCCGCTCGGGGTCGAGCGGGAGCTGACGGCACGCCCCGGACAGGGCGAGCAGCGCGAGGAGGAGGGTGTGGCGCGTCATTCGGCCGCGGCTCCCACCGCCTCGGCCGGGGCCTCTCCCTTGGTGAGGTCGTCGAGCGGGGAGGGAATGTCGTCGCCGTGCGGCCACAGGACGCGGTCGGTCGACCCGTTGTCGTCGAGCCCGCCGAGCCAGCGCTCGGGGTTCTCCAGGCAGCGGACGACGCTCTCGATGCCATGGTGCGCGTTGAGGCCGTCGTCGATGCGCTCGTCGTAGGTGAAGCGCAAGGGGAGGATGCGCTTGACGACGGGCTTGCCGTCCTCGACCACCACCCGGTCCTCCACCCGTCCCACCATGATGAACAGCGGGCAGGTGCCCCAGTTGTACAGGTGGTGGTAGCCCGGCCCCATGCCGAGGCTGCCGAGGTTGGCGATGACGATGGACGTGTACATCGCGTCGCCCTCGATGAACGAGGCGGGGAGCAGGTTGTAGTAGTCCAGCGTGCTCAGGATCCGCTCGCCCGCGTACAGCAGGGGGCGGGGCAGCGCGTTGAGGAGGTCGAACTCCTTGTCGGCGTGCGTCTTCTTGCCGCTCCGCTCCTCCTTGATCCCCGCGTTCATCCGGACGACCAGCTCGCGGAAGCTCTCGCCGTCCTTCAGCTCGATCTTGCGGGCGCTGACCTTGGCGCGGCGGTTGAGCTTGGCGCGCTTCATGGAGAAGGTGATCCAGCGACCCTTGCGGCGGTACAGGCGGAACCCACGAACAAACTGGTTCATCCGCGGGTTCTCGCCCAGGCCGATGCCGAACGCGGCGACCAGCGCGTGGGTGAGGTTGGCGTCGAACGCCTTGGTGCGCTCGAGGTAGGCCTCCAGCGGTCCCGCATCGACCGCGCGGTCGAAGTACACGACGGAGTCGTTGATGCCGGGCGAGATGATCGCCAGCATGCGTCGGTATGCAGGGGTCTTCTTGACGAACTCGCCGTCGGGCCGGCTCGTCTTGGACGACACAAGCACCCAGAGCACGAACAAGACGACGAGCGGCACCAACACGAACATGACCGCCTCCCGGAGTGCGTGCGGCTAACGCAGCGCGACCGTCCCGCGAAGATCGCGCGTCCTTGCGCGCCACGAGGGGGCGGGGCGCGATAGGGCGCGCGCGCGATCCAGGCCGCATCTGGATCGGGGGCCCTGGGAGGCACCATGAGCGACGACGAGACCTTCGACATCGTCACCCTCGAAGACGAGAACGGCGACGAGGTGGACTTCGCGTTCCTCGGCACCGTCGAGGTGGACGGCAAGGACTACGCGGTCCTGTGCCCCTACGAGCAGCTCGAGACCGAGGATCCGGACATCGACCTGTACGCGTTCGAGTACACGGAGACCGAGGACGGCGCGGAGCTGGACGCGGTCGAGGACGACGACCTCCTCACCAAGATCTTCTCGATCGCCGAGACCGCGCTGTTTGGCGACGACGACGACGACGACTGGGACGACGAGGACTGATCGTCGCGGCAGCCCCCCGCCCGCCCTCGGTGGCGCATCCATCGTGGCGGCCGCGTGGGGAGCGGCCTCACCGCGGCTGCAACGCGTCGGGACGGTCCGCTCCGGACTAGAGCGCCGAACGGGTAAACTCGCTGTAGGCGGACCGACCGCGTCGAGGCAGGCCTCGTTCGGGGCAAGAAGCGAGGAGCGAGCGTGCCGAGGCACGTGAGGGACGAGCGACGCAGCCACGGGCGAGGACCGCCCGACGCGGGACGGGAGCCTTACCTGTTCGGCGCTCTAGGGGACGCCTGCGCGGGAGGCCGGTGTGGACAAGGCGATCGAGACCCTCGTGATGGGGTTGGTGGGTGCGGCGATGCAGGGGGCCCTCGGGGGCCTCGCGGGCGGGCTGGCGCTCGGCCTCGTGCTTGGCTTGGTGGTCTGGGCCGTGCTCCGGAGCAAGGCGCACCCGTACCTTCCGCGCGGCGGCTGCCTCGGGGTGGCGACCGCGGTGGCCCTGCCCGGCGGGCTGGCCCTCGCGCTCGGGGCATTCGGCGCAGCGCTGATGGCGTCGGCGGGCGTCTCTGCGGCGCTGCAAGAGCAGGAGGCGGGCCTGGAGCGGTTCGCGGACGCCGCGGCCGACGGGGTGTACGGGCTGGCCCGGGTGGGCGGACTGTCGGTCCCGCAAGACCGATGGATGTCGGGGTCCCCGGTCGTGCCGCGTGGCGACCTGGAGGGCGCGGTCCGCACGACGATCCGGCGCCACGGCGAGGGCCTCGAGCTGGCGGAGCTGCTCGGAGAGGAGACGCCCGCTCCGGGGGATTCGGAGGCGCCGCAGGATCTCGACGACCCACGGTTGCAGCAAGCGCTGGCAGGGCAGGCGATCCTGCAGCTGGTGGCGTCCGGCGACGTCACCCTGGGCGACCTCATCCCAGCCACGCCGCCCGTGCTGTCGCGGCCCGCGGTGTCCCACCACATCCGGGCCACGGTGGTGGATGTCGCGTTCGCCCGGTTGCAACTGGCGATGTTCGGCGGCGGCCTGGTGGTGGGAGGGTTTGGGCTGTCCCTCGCGCTGTTGCCGATCGCCCTTGGAGGGGTGCTGGCCCGGCGACGAGACAGGACGGGTTCGGACGCCGATCCTGGTTGACGTCCGCGCGTTTTCCGCTACGATCGCCGGAACGTCGGAGGCAGGATGCGAAACGGTTTGCGCAGGGGACCCTTCGGGTTCGGCGCGCCCATGGCTCGGCTGGCGATCGCGGCCCTCACCGGGGTGATGGCGTGCGATCCGGAGCCGTCCGACACGCCGATCGACGGGCCGGAGGATCCCGGTCCAAAGCCGGTGTTCCAGGGTGAGGTCACGCCGGCGGCTCCCCTGACCCGTCGCCTCAACGGCACCCAGTACCGCAACG
>JAUHWK010000689.1 GCA_030424555.1 bacterium
CGGATCGACGCCGTGTGCCGGTCGTGGCCGGTCCCTGTCACGGATGTGGTGCTGGTGGGCCACTCGATGGGTGGGCTGGTGGCGCGTGCGGCGGCACGGCATGGCCGGGCGCGGGAGGAGGCGTGGCGGCCCGCGCTGTCGGTCGTGGCGACCATCGGGACCCCGCACCTCGGGGCGCCCCTCGCGGCGGCAGGGCACGTCGCGGCCACGGTGCTGTCGGCCACGGACCTCCCGGTCACGCGCATCTTGGGGATGATCTTGGACGGCCGCAGCCAAGGGGTGAAAGACCTGCGGGATGGGGATGCGGACGCCCTCGGCCCCCTCACGGACGACGTGGCGTGGGTGCTGGTGGCGGGCAGTGCGTCGGAGTCCACCGAGGGCCTGGGCAGCCGCACGGTCGGCGACCTGCTGGTCACGGTGCGCAGCGCCCATGGACCGGACTCCGATCCGGACGTGCGGGTCACCCGTCAGTCCTTCGGCGGAGTGCTCCACCAGACCGTTCAGTGTGACCCGCGGGTGGTGCAGGCGGTGGTGGACGGGGTGATGGCCAACCCACCGGCACCCGACGTCTGAGGCGCCGCGCTTGCGTCGGCCGGTGCGGTGGGCGACGGGGGCGGGCCGGGCAGCCCCCGGGGCGGAGGCGGCGTGGCGCAGGACGGGCAGCTCCCCATCGATCCGGCCGTGCCCCAGGAGGCCGCAGGCCCCGCGGACGAGGTGCGGATGCTCGCGCGCCTCGCGTGGCCCGTGGTGGTGGGACAGCTCGGCCTGATGTTGATGGGCGTCGTCGACGCGCTGATGGTCGGGCGGATCAGTGGGGAAGCGCTCGCGGGGGTGGGCCTGGGCAACACCTGGTCCTTTGCCTGGCTCGGGCTGGGGATGGGGGCCGCGATGGGCCTGGACCCGGCGATCACCCAGGCCTGGGGGGCGAGTGACCGGGACCGGTTTGGGCGGGCGATGGCCCACGGCACCGTCCTGCTCGCGCTGTACGCCCCGATCATCTTGCTGGGGCACCTCCCGGCCGCGGTGGCCTTGGGGTGGCTGGGCCAGCCCGCGTCGGTGCTGCCCCTGGCGGGGGAGTACGCGCGCGTGGTGAGCCTGTCGGTGCCCGCGATGCTGGGGTGGAGCCTGCTGCGGCAGGTCCTGCAGGCCCAGGGACGGATGTGGCCCGCCACCTGGCTGACCTTGGTGGGCAACGGGGTGAACGTCCTGGTGAACGGGGTGCTGCTGTTCGGGTGGGGAACCGGGGTGCCGTTCGGCGCGATCGGGTCGGCCTGGGCGACCACGTCGGTGCGCTGGGGGCTGGTGCTCGCCTTGGCGTGGATCGCCTGGCCGGAGGTCGTCGACATCGCGCGCGGCCTGCGGTCGGTCGCCTGGGAGCGCCTGCAGGCGCTGGCGTCGGTGGCCGTGCCGGTGTCGGTCCAAACCTCGCTCGAGCTGTGGGCGTTCACCGCCGCCACGTTCCTGGTCGGACGCTACGGCGACGTCGCGGTCGCGGCCCACA
>JAUHWK010000690.1 GCA_030424555.1 bacterium
GCCGGCGCCGTGCCGCGGTCCGGGGCGCCGTTCACGCCGTTCCCCCGCCGGCTCACCAAGATCTCGGTGGGGTCACGGCCGCCCCTGGATGGCGTCCCAGCGATCGGGGCGTTGGTCGAGGCGGGCCAGACGCAGCTCGGCCCAGGCGGGCGGGTGTTCTTGCGGTACTCCGGCACCGAGCCGGTGCTGCGGGTGCTGGTCGAGGGTCGGGAGGCGGCGACCGTGGACGCGGTGAGTGCTCAGGTGACGTCTGGGTGCGCGGCGGTGTTGGGATGATCCCGGTGTACACGGCCGCAGAAGCGCGGGCCGCCGATGCCCACATCCTGGAGGGCCTCGGGCTGCCCGGGATCGCCCTAATGGAGGCGGCGAGCGCGGGCATTGCGGCGCGGATCCTGCGCGACCACGTCGCCGCGGCGGCGCAGGGCACGGTCGTGCTGTGCGGTCCGGGCAACAACGGTGGAGACGGCTTCGGGGTGGCCCGTCGGCTGCGGGCGGCTGGCCTCCCGGTGTCGACGTGGTCGCCCTGCGGGATCGGGCCGGGGGACGCAGCCACGATGGCGTCGGTCGCAGCCCGGGCTGGGGTGCCCTCGCACGGGTCCGAGCACGCCCTCGACGCCGCCGGGCTGGTCGTGGATGCCCTGTTTGGAACAGGGTTGTCGCGCCCGATTGCCGGGGCGGCAGCCCAGGCGCTGGAGGCGGTGGTGGCGTCGGGCCTCCCGGTCGTGGCGGTCGACCTTCCCAGCGGCCTGTGCAGCGACACGGGACGCTTGTGGGGCCCGTGTCCTTCGGCTGTCGCGACGGTCACCCTGGGCGGGCTCAAGCGAGGCCTGTTCACCGGACACGGCCCCGCCAAGGCCGGTGTGGTCCACACCGTGGACCTAGGCTTCGTCGGACCGACGGGGGCGGCGCTGGTGGAGGCGGGGGACGTCGCGCGGACCTGGCCGTGGCGGCATCCAGATGCCCACAAGGGCACCTCGGGCCACCTGCTCGTCGTGGCGGGGTCGGAGGCCCAGGCGGGGGCGGCGATCCTGACCGTCCAGGGGGCGCTCGCGGCGGGCGTGGGCCGGATCACGCTGGCAGCGCCTCGGGGAGCGGGTCCGCGGCTGGGGGCCCTGCCGCCCGAGGCCATGTGGTGGCCGAGCAACGACGGCCCCACCTGGGATGGCACCTTGCCGGATCTCTCGGGATTTCAGGCCGTCGTCGTCGGGCCTGGGCTCGGCGGTGGCCACCCGCTCTCCCCCCCAGCCCGTGCGCGCCTCGACGCCCTGTTGCGTCAGCATGAAGGACCCATCGTGGTGGATGCAGACGCCCTCGCCGCGTGGGGCGGGCAGGCTGCGGCCGGGCCACGGGTGCTCACGCCGCATCCGGGCGAGGCGGCGCGTGGGCTGGGCGTCGACACGGCGGCGATCCAGGCGGACCGGTTCTCGGCGGTCCAGGCCCTCGCCCCGGACGACGTGGCGGTGCTGAAGGGGGCGCACACGCTCATCGCCGCGCCCGGCG
>JAUHWK010000186.1 GCA_030424555.1 bacterium
ACGGGGGCCATCCTCGCCGCGAACGACGTCGTCGGCGCGGTCGCGGGCGCCCGTCGCCTGGAGAACTGGGGCATTCCGATCAAGGTCGTGACGGGGCCTGCCACCGACAACGTCGCCGGCACCACGCGGCTGGAGGCGGAGGGCCTGCGCGCCGCCAACATCTTCATGCAGCCCGAGCAGGTCTGCCGTCACGCCACGGTCGATGTGCTCCCCTGGAGTGACGTCTGATGGGCCTTCGGGTCGCCATCGCCGGCGCCAACGGCTTCCTCGGCGGGGAGCTGGTCCGGCTGCTCCAAGGCCATCCCCACGTGCAGATCACGGTGCGGACGGCGGGGCGGTCTGCGGGCCAGGATCTGTCGGACGTCCGTCCCTCGCTGATGGGCCCTGCCGACGGGCCGCTGGAGGCCTTCGACGCCGCGTCGATCGCAGCGCGCGCCGACGTCGCCATGCTGGCGCTGCCCCACGGGGAGAGCGCGCGTGCGGCCGAGGCGCTGCTGGCGCACGGGGTCAAGGTGATCGATCTGGGCAGCGACTTCCGCATGCCCGATCCCGAAGCCCACGCCGCCACCTACGGACGCCCCGCCGAGGCGCTGGCTGTCCGCGATCAGGCCGTGTACTGCCTGCCCGAGCTCACCGGGGGGCCACCCGCCGAGGCCCAGCTGGTGGCCAACCCGGGTTGCTTTGCCACCGCGCTGTCGCTGTTGCTCGCGCCGATCGCCCCCCACCTCGACCCGTCGGTGCCGGTGTCGGTGTTTGGGGCGACGGGCTCCACCGGGTCTGGCGTCAAGCCGTCGGCGGGGGTGCACCACAGCCTGCGGGTGAACAACTTCGTCGCCTACAAGCCGCTCCGTCACCAGCACATGGGCGAGGTGATGCAGCTGCTCTCCGGGCGTGGCCGCACGCCGCCCGTGCGGTTCGTGCCCCACAGCCTCCCCGCACCCCGGGGCATCCACCTCACCGCCGTGGTCGGGGCCGAGGCCCTGGAGGGCAGCCCGCTGGCGCTCTGGCGTGAAGCCTTTGCGGGCCGTCCCTTCGTCCAGGTGGAGGAGGGGACCGTGCCGATGGGCAGCGTGCTGCTCAGCAACCGGGCACGCCTCGGCGCGGTGCGAGAGGGCGACGACTGGGTGCTGTTTGCCGCGATCGACAACCTGATCAAGGGCGGCAGCGGCCAGGCGATCCAGAACCTGAACCTGTGGCACGGCTGGCCTGAAGACACTGGGCTGCCCGTGGTGGGAGCGTGGCCATGACCGCGTTGTTGCCTGTCTATCCGCGCCTCGACCTCGACGTCGTGTCGGCGCAGGGCATCGAGCTGACCACGGCCGACGGCCGCACGCTGCTCGACCTGTACGGCGCCCACGCGGTGTGTCCGCTGGGCCACGCCCACCCCGCCCTGCACGACGCGCTGACCCGCCAGCACGCCACCCTCGACTTCTACAGCAACTCGCTGCGGATGGCGGTCCAGGAGGAGGCGGCGGAGGCCGTGCTCGGCGGCTCCGCGCACCTGGCGCACGTCCACTTCGTCAACAGCGGGACCGAGGCCAATGAGTCGGCGATCCACCTCGCGCGGCGCCTCACGGGCCGGACGCGGATCGTCACGCTGGCGGAGGGCTTCCACGGCCGCACCTTGGGGAGTCTGAGCGTCACCGGGCTTCCCGGGTACCGCGCGCGGGTGCCGGTCCCGATCCCAGAGGACTGGCGTGGCACCATCACGCTCGGCCAGCCGGATCTGTCGTCGATCGATGAGTCGGTCGCCGCCGTGCTGATCGAGAGCGTGGTGAGCCTCGGGGGCGTGTACATGCCGCCGGATGGCTGGTTGGAGGCCGTTCAGGCCCGATGCCAGGAGGTCGGCGCCCTGTTCATCTTGGACGAGGTCCAGGGTGGGGTCGGCCGCCTGGGTCGGTGGTGGGGGCACGAGGCCCTCGGCACCACCACGCCCGACATGGTCACGCTGGCCAAGTCGCTGGGCGGTGGGTTCCCGGTGGCGGCGCTCGCCACCACCGCGGACATCGGCGCCAAGGTCACCTACAGCGAGCTCGGCACCACCTTCGGGGGTGGGCCGATGGCGTGCGCCATGGTGTCGACCACCGCGCGCGTGATCCGCGAGGAGGGCCTGATGGACCACGTCCTGGCGATCGAGGCCCGCGTGCGCGATGGCCTGGCCGGGATCGAGGGGGTCGAGGTGCGCGGCAAGGGCGCCCTCCTCGGGATCCAGACGCCCCGTCCGCAAGGCGAGGTCCGCACGGCACTGCTCGCCCGCGACATCCTCACCGGGGCGTCCGGGGAGCCCGATACCCTCCGCCTGCTGCCGGCCTACACCACGCCGCTGTCCGCCATCGACCGGTTCACGGCGGCATTGCGGGAGGTGCTCGGTGCGTGAAGGGTCCCACCTGATCTCGCCGTCCGATCTGTCGGACGCAGACCGCGCCGCGGTGATCGAGGCGGCCCGTCGGATCAAGGCCTCCACGCGGCCGGCGGATCCGTCGATCCTTCGGGTGGGGGCGCTGTACTTCAACCCCTCGCTGCGGACGCGGGCCAGCTTCGAGCAAGCGGCGGCCTTGGTGGGCGGGCGCTGTCAGACGCTCAACGCCGGCGCCGACACGTGGGTCCTCGAGCTGGACCCGGACGCCGTGATGGACGGCGGGGCCGCGGAGAACGTGGTCGAGGCCGCGCGCGTGCTCGGCCAGCTGTTCCATGTGTTGGGGGTTCGCAGCTTCCGTGGCGACGGCCCCTGGGCGGTCGAGCGCACCGAGCCCGTGCTGCGTCGGTTCGCGGAGCACGCCGGGGTTCCCGTGGTGAGCCTCGAGGGCACCACCCACCACCCGTGCCAGGGCCTGGCCGATCTTCTGACCCTGCACGAGGCCTTTGGCGACGACCTCACCGGGCTTCCGGTCACGCTCACCTGGGCGTGGCACCCGCGCGCGCTGCCTGCGGCCGTGCCCCACACCTTCCTGCTGCAGTCCGCGTTGGCAGGGTGCGACGTCACCGTGGCCCACCCCGAGGGGTTCGATCTCGACGGGGACATCGTCGCCGAGGCCACAGCGGCAGCGTCGTCGCGGGGCGGGTCCGTGCGCGTGACCCACGACCGGCACGAGGCGATGGCGGGACGTCGGCTGGTGTACGTCAAGTCCTGGGGCCCGCTCGGCGCCTCGGGGCCCACCGATCCCGCTCTTCGTTCCTGGCTGATCGACGAGGACAGCCTCAAGGGAACCGACGACGGCAAGGTCATGCACTGCCTGCCGGTGCGTCGAAACGTCGTCCTGGCCGGTGAGGTGCTGGATGGGCCGCGCGCCCTCGTCACCCGTCAGGCCGGAAACCGGTTGTGGGCCCAAGCCGGGCTGCTCGACCACCTCTCCACCACGCTCGCGCTGTCGTAGGAGCGCCCCATGCATTCCGATCGCGGACCCTCCATCGTCGAGGCGTCGCCGTACATCGAAGCCTTTCGCGGACGCCTGATCGTCGTCAAGCTCGGCGGGGAGCTGCTCGACGGCGGCCCGGTGCTCGAGCGCATCCTGCCCCAGGTCGCGGTGCTGTACCGCTGTGGGCTGCGGCCGCTGCTGGTCCACGGCGGCGGCAAGCAGGTCGATGACGCCTGCCGCGATCGCGGGATCGAGCCGGAGAAGCACCGGGGGCGGCGGGTCACCACGCCCGAGGTGCTGGACGTGATGATGGAGGTCGTCGCCGGCACCCTCAACCGCTCGATCGTCGATCGGCTGCGGCGCGATGGCATCGGGGCGATCGGGTACGCCGACGGCGTGTGCTCCAACGTCTCCTGCACGCGGCGGGCCCCCACGAGCGAAGGCGGGGTCACGGTGGACTGGGGCTACGTCGGGGACGTGGTCGCGGTGGATCGGGCGCTGCTGGACGCGGCCGACACGCCGGATGGCTGGCAGATCCCGGTCCTGCCGAGCCTCGGCACCACGCCCGACGGGGTGGTCAACGTCAACGCCGACGCCGTCGCCAGCCGGGTCGCGATCGACCTCGACGCGGAGAAGCTCGTCCTGCTCACGGGCGTGTCGGGCGTGATGGAGTCCGAGGAGAGCGCCGGGCCGCTGTCGGAGCTGACCGAGGCCGAGGTGCGGGAGCTGATCGAGGACGGGACCGTCCGCGGCGGCATGCGTGCCAAGCTCGAGGAGGCCCTGCGCGCCCTGCGCGAAGGCGTGAGCCAGGTCCACATCATCAGCGGCCGCGAGCCGTCCACGCTGCTTCGAGAGATCTTCACCGACGAGGGCTGCGGCACCCTGGTGATCCCCGGCGCGGGGGCGGAATGAGCGACGGCGACACCCCCGCACGGAGCCTCGGCGGCCGGTTCGACGAGGCGACGGACGCCATCCTGCACCGCATCAACCGCAGCGTCCCCGTGGACCAGCGGCTGTGGCGCGAGGACATCGGGGGAAGCCACACCCACGCCCGGATGCTCGCCAAGGTCGGGCTGATCACCGAGGCGGATCGGGACGCCCTGTGGCAAGGGCTGGACGCGGTCCATGCCGAGTTCGAGGCCGGCACGTTCCTGTTTCAGGAGGCCGACGAGGACATCCACATGGCGGTGGAGCGTCGGCTCGGCGAGCTGGTGGGGGAGCCGGCGCGGCGGCTGCACACGGGCCGGTCGCGCAACGACCAGGTCATGACCGACACGCTGCTGTGGCTCCGCGGCGCGATCGCGGGCCTGCACGGCCACCTGTCCGACGTGGTCGACACCTTGCTGGTGCGGGCCGAGGAAGGCCTGGACACGGTGATGCCGGGGTTCACCCACAGCCAGCCCGCGCAGGTCAGCAGCGTGGCCCACTGGTTGCTGGCCCACGCAGACGAAGCCACCGATCACCTCCGCCGGCTCGCCGATCTGCACCGGCGGATCGACGCCTCGCCGCTGGGATCGGGGGCGAACGCGGGCAGCTTCTTGCCGCTCGATCGGGAGACGACGGCGGCCAACCTCGGGTTCGATCGGCCGTCCGGCAACAGCATCGCCAGCACGGGCAGCCGGATGGCCCTGCTCGATGCGGTGGGCGTCTGCGCGATGATCGGCACCTCGCTGTCGCGGCTGGGTGAGGAGCTTGTGTGGTGGTCGTCGCCCCAGTTTCGCTGGATCCGTCTCCCCGACCGCCTCACGACCGGCTCGTCGCTGCTTCCCCACAAGCGCAACCCCGACGGGGCGGAGCTGATCCGGGGGCAGGGCAAGGTGCTCCCCGCCGAGTTCGCGGCGATGGCGGCGACGATGGCGGCGCTGCCCACCGGATACAGCAAGGATCTGCAGCACGACAAGGCGATCCTGTTCCGGGCGATGGACGGCTGCCGCGACGCGGTCGTGCTCACGGGCGCGCACGTCGCCGCGCTGTCGTGGGACGCCGAGCGCCTCCGGGCGGCCTGTGTGCCCCAGCTGGGGGCGCTGTGGCTCGCGGACCGCCTGGTCCTGGCGGGCATGCCGTTCCGAACGGCCCACCACCTCGTCGGCGCGGTCGTCCGCATGGCCGGCGAGGGCTCACTGGTCGATGGACTGGAGGCTGTGTCAATCGAGCACGCCGTGCCCGACCTAGAGGCCATCCACGCCGAGCTCACCGCCCTCACGCCCGAGGCGATGCTCACCGGCCTCAAGACCGCCGGCAGCGCCGCCCCCGATCAGGTTCGTCTGCAGATCGACGCCCTGCGGGTCCGTCGCGACGCCACCCGGCTGGGGCACGCCGAGGACTGAACCCCAACGACCGACGCCGCACCCCCGAGAGAGGAGGCGCGGCGTCCGGTGGGGCAGGGCCCGAGGCGGTGCAGCGACGCGGCGTCCGGTGTGAGCGCGGGATGCCCCCACACCGTGGCTGCGTCGGCTGGTCAGTCCTTTTGCTGGTCGCGAACGACCTCGTAGTACGCCTTGAGGCCGTCCTTGCGCAGCGCCTTCAGGGCCTCCTTGAGGTCCTTCTTGCCCTCCTTGAAGACATCGCGGCCCTGCGGGTAGTTCTCCGCGTTGCGGATGCGGGCCGCGAGGACGCTGTCGGCGTCCTGGGCGTGGGCAGCCGAGGGGGTGAGGACGAGGCCGAGGAAGAGCGTGGCGGCGACGACGGCGAAGCGCATGGGAACTCCTGGGAGACGTGCGGGATGGTACGCCAAAGGGGGCGGAACTGCAACGCCCTCGGGCGCAGGCGAAGGGCTCAGGTGCCGGGTGCCCAGCGGATCCCTGGCGGCCCGTCCATCCCACGCTCCCGCCGCAGGTAGCCGAGGAAGGGGTTGGTCCGTAGTTCCTGGCCGAGGGTGGTGTCCGGACCATGCCCGGAGTGGACGATCAACTCGGCGGGCCACTGGTCGACCAGTCGGCGCAGGCTGTCCACGGCCAGGGCGGGATCGGACAGCGGGAAGTCGGTGCGTCCGATGCTTCCCGCGAACAAGGTGTCGCCCACAAACGCGTGGCCGTCCCCGATCCAGCAGCCCTGGCCAGGCGTGTGCCCGGGCGTGGCGAAGAAGGTCAGCTCGGTCGCACCGAGGGACACGGTGTCGCCGTCGTGGACCCGGCGATCGATGCGCCCGCAGGGCCGGTCGAGGTGCGGCATCCCAAACATCGAGCCCTGGTGGGGCAGGGTGGCGAACAAGGGCTGGTCGTCGGCGGGCATCACGGTGGGGACGTCCCACACGGCCTGGAGCAGGGGCAGCGCGCCCGCGTGATCGAGGTGGGTGTGGGTGAGCAGGATGGTGCGGACGTCCGGCGCGGGATCGCGGGCCTGGAGGTGGCGCACGAGCGCGTGGTCCTCGCCGGTGTCGACGATGGCGGACTGGCCGGTCGCGTCGTCGGTGAGCAGCCATGTGTTGACCTGGAACATGCCGACGGTGAAGCGCTCGACGTGCAGCATGGGGGCTCCGGGGCGATGGGGCAGGGGTCTACCCCGCTGGGTCCGTGGTAGCGTCCCCGGACGCGAGGGAGGCACGGTGATCGACGAGTCGTTGCTTCTGGTGGAGCCCAACGACGCGGACGCGGCGGATGTCGCGGGCCGCCTGGAAGCCCCAGGACGCCAGATCACGACCGTGGCCACGCTGGCGGCGGCGCTGCGGAGGCTGGAGACGGAGGAGCCCGATCTCGTGCTGGTGAGCCTGGAGCTCGCGGAGCAGCCCGGGCCCCGGGTGGTGCGGGTGATCAAGGAGCACGCGCCGCGCAGCGGGGTGGTGGCGCTCACCTCGGCCCCCGATCCCTCGGCCGCGGTGGCGGCGGTTCGGGCCGGTGCGGACGACTACCTGGGGACGCCGGTCGATCCGGAGCGCCTGGAGCAAGCGGTCGGACGCGCGCTGCGGGAGCGTCGCACCGAGCGAATGCTTCGGGAGACGCAGGAGCAGGTGCGGGACCGGTACGGGTTCAAGGACCTGCTCAGCCGGTCGCCGTCGATGCACCGGGTGTTCGACCAGATCCGGGCGGTCGCCCCAACCGATGCCACCGTGCTCGTGCTGGGAGAGACCGGCACGGGCAAGGAGCTGGTCGCGCGGGCGATCCACGACGGCAGTCCGCGCAAGGAGGCCGCGTACGTCTCGGCAAACTGCGGTGCGTTCGCCGAGAGCCTGCTGGAGAGCGAGCTGTTCGGGCACGAGAAGGGCAGCTTTTCCGGGGCGGTGGTGCGGCGGGACGGGGTGTTCAGCCTGGCCGATGGCGGCACGCTCTTCCTCGACGAGATCGGCGAGACCTCGCTGGCGACCCAGGTCAACCTGCTGCGCGTGCTGGAGGAGATGA
>JAUHWK010000187.1 GCA_030424555.1 bacterium
CACGAGGAAGCCCACCCCCAGCGCCACGTCCTTGCCCAGCGCCCCCTCGACCGACACCCGACGCTCGATGGTGCGCCACAACCCCACGGAGGCCGCAAAGCGCCCGAGCTTGCCGATGCCGATCCGGCCGTCCCCGGAGACCTCCACCCCCTTGCCGTACAGGCGGTGGGCGTCCGCGAACCGGCCGGGGCTCGACAGGGCCACACCGACCCCGATCCGACCCGGGTGGTCCCGCATCACCGCGTACATCAACGTGCCGCCCATGCTGTGGCCGACCCAGGCCACCCGGGAATGCCCCGTGACCCCCTCGATGTGGTCGAGGATCGCAGGCAGATCGACGGTCCGGTGGTCGTCGAACGCCACCGCGCGCCACGCGGTGCGGGACGGCCGGGTGGTGCCATCGTCGCCCCGCAGCGACACCACCCACACATCCCAGCCATCCGCGACCAACCCCGGCACGAGGCTGCGGGTGGGGGTGAGGTCGAACGTGTGGCCCGACGCCGCAAGGCCATGCAGCAACACGACCGGAGGGCCCTCGCCGCCGTAGCGCCGGACCGGCAGGCGCCAGCCGTCCTCGGTCTGCACCGTCTCCATCAGGTCGGGGACCATCCCCGAGGGACGGGGTGCGCAGGCCACCAGGCCCCACACCACCCACCATGCCCACAGCCACCCGCCGCGTGTCGTCCCGCCCACCTCAGCCGCCCTTGAGCCGAGGATCGAGCGCGTGCCGACCCGGACCGACCAGCAGGATCGCCACCATCGCGATCCCGACCTCCAGCGCATGGCTGTAGCCGTGGAACCCATCGCCGCCCGCCTGGTGCATCCGAACCGCGACCAGCATGGTGAACGCCAGCGCGGCCGCCGCAGGACGGGTCCCGAGTCCGAGGACGAGCATCGCGCCCCCCACGAACTCCGCGAGCGCGCCACACAGGCCCCAGAAGGTCGGCGCGAAGGTGATGCCCAGCGAGGCCATCGACCCCCCGAGCTTGGTCCAGGTCTCCGGCCCTCCGCTGAGCTTGGGCCAGCCGTGGACCATCATGCTCAGGCCGAGGCCGACGCGCAGGATCAGCAAGCCCACGTCCTCCCAACCGTCCAGGAACCGCCAGGTCAACCAACGCACGATGCCTCCATCTGTGACGCCGCGCCGCTATCCGCCCACGCCCGGCAACGCGTGGATCGGGACGACGTGGTACGACCAGGACCGGGATCCTGGAGGTGCGGCCCGTGTGGTGGGTGCTGGCCCTGGCCGTGTCGTGGGCCGCGCCGTCCCCCGACACCGATCCCCCCGTCCCCGAGGACACCGACACCTCCGAGGAGGCGTCGTGGGTCGATCTCGCCCGCCCCACGCGCGATGAACGCCGGGAGGACGTCCCCAGCCGGGCCGAGGTCGCCCAGGCGGTCGATCAGGAAGACGAGGTCGTCGACGCCGACGAGGTGGTCGATCCCGAGGACCCCGGCCTGGTCGTCGTGCGCACCCGTCGTCCGGTCCACGCCCCCTGTCGCCGCCTGCTCACGGCGGGCGAGGCCCGACGCCAGCCCGCCCGAACCCCCATGGGCCTGCTCTCCGCCGTCCCCGGCCTGGTCCAGACCTGGCGCTGGGGCCCTGGGGGTCCCGCGATCACGAGCTGGCGCGGCTTCGTGAGCGGACACGGCGCCGACATCGCCGTCGAGCTCGAGGGCATCCCGCTGAACGTCCCCGGGCACGTGGGCGGACACGGCCTGGTGGAGGCCTCCGCGCTGCCCCTGCCCTTGGTCGCCGGTGTCGACTGGTGCTCGGGCGGCGCCTTGGCCACGAGTGGTCCCCAGGCGGTCGGCGGACGGGCCACCCTCCGGCTCGGGCGCCCCTTCCCCGGCTGGTGGGGCGAGGTCGGCGGCGGCACCGACGGCGGCGGCCGGGTCGCGCTGATGTGGGGACCCCGCACCCGGGATGCTGGCACCTTCGTGTACGCCGAGGTGGACGGTGGGGAGGGGGTGGGTACCGGCCGGCGCTGGCGTCACCTTCGCCTCGCGGCCGGCGTCACCGGGAGCCTGGACACGGTCGACCTCGCGGCGTTCTTGCTGGCCTGGGACGGCGGGGACGACGTCGCCCCCCTGCTGCGCGAGGACGACCTGCTCGACGGGCGCATCCGCTTCTACGGCGGGTACCGCTCATGGACCGGACGCCGCACAAGCCGCCGCCTGATGCTCGGCACCCGGCTGATCCACGTCGCCCCATGGGGCGGGATCCGGGCCGTGTCGTGGGTGGGCCTGCGGGGATGGCGCCTGGTGGACAACGTCACGGGCCTGCTGCGCGACCCGGTCCAGGGCGACGGCGCCGAGGTGCGGGAGGCCGGGCAAGACGCGGGGGTGCGCCTGGAGCTGTCGCGCCGCTGGTCGGTCCTGGGCGACGAGACCCGTCTCGAGGGCGGCCTGGCCCTCCAAGGATGGTTCGCCCGCCAGCGGGCCCACACCGTGGATCTCCTCGCCGAACGGGTCGACGATCTCGCGGACGACCGCACCGGCACGGTCGCCTTGGCTGGCTGGGCCCGGGCCCGGGTGGGCGTGTTCGGATGGTTTGCCGTGCAGCCCGGCGTCCGGGTCGAGCAGGTGGAGATCCGTCGTCTGGACCAGTCCGATCCAGACGCCGAGGCCGTGCGCGCCGGTCGGTTCATCCCCCGCCCCGAGGTCACCCTCACGATCACCCCCTCGGACATCGCGACCCTCACGGCCTCCTGGGGACGGGGGGCGCGTCCGCCCGATTCCCGCGCCCTCGATCGCCTCGCCGATCCCGGCCACACGGTCCTCGACGTGTTCGACAGCCGGCTGGACGTGGCGCTCGTCCCCTGGATCGACCTGGCGATCGCAGGGTTCGGCGTGCTCGCCAAGGACGAGACGCTCGCCGACCCGGTCCTCGGCACCTTCCTCACCACCACCGACACCCGCCGGGCCGGTGGGGAGCTGTCGTTCGAGGTGCGCCCCCCCAAGGTGCCCGGCGACGTGCCCCTGGCGATCGGGATGGACCTGGGGTTCGCCGACGCCCGTCGCCTCGACACGGGGGGTCTGATCCCGTACGCGCCCCGCTGGTCTGGCAGTGTCCACGCCGAGATCCGGCGTTGGGACCTCAGCAACCGTCGGGTGGAGGACCTGTTCCTCGGCGTGGGGGTCCGCCTCAACTGGGTGGGACGCTACCCCCTCCCCGACGGGTTCACCGCGCGCGGCTTCTCGGCGACCGACATCCGGATGACCGTGGACTGGCGGCGCTGGTCCTTCGAGGTCGACCTCGACAACGCGGTGCCGTGGCGGTGGCGGCAGATCGAGGTGTTCACGCCCTCCCGCTGGGACGACACCGCCCAGGCCACCGACCTTCCCGTCCGTCACCTGGTCGCAGGACGCCCGTTCGCCCTGCGCTTCGCCGTCTCCAGGAGGTTCTGATGGCCCCGCGCACCCCGTGCTTGCTGCTCGCGCTCGCCGCCTGTGTGCCCGCGGGCCGCGGCGAGGTCGAGCTGCCCGTGGTCCTGTCGGCCACCGAGCCCGGTCCCTTCGTGTTCGACGACGTGGTGGTGCGCCTGGAGCGGGCCACCCTGAGCACGGCCGACCTGCTCGTGGTCGACGACGCAGGGCGGCCCCAGGCAGCCTGGGCCGGACAGCGGCCCGCCAACCTGCTGGGCCTGCCCGGACCCCACGGCACGATGCGGCTGTACGACGGCACCGGCGTCCGATCTCGCTTCGTGCTGGAGGGTGACCCCACGATGATCCTGGAAGGACGGGTCGAGCAAGACACGGCCATCCGTCCGTTCACCGCGGAGGTCACCGGACGCCGGGAGGTGGAGCAGGTGGCGTCCTGGATCCCCGTGGCCACCGATGCCCCGCCTTCGCAGGTGAACTGGACCGTCGACCTCGCGCGCGTCCTCGCCGAGGTCGACTGGTCCGAGGACGGTCTGGACGACGACGCCGCCTTTGACGACGCCGTGCTCGACGGGCTCGCCGACCCCGCGGCCTGGCGACTCGACGCCGCGGACTGAGTGGCGTACCCCTGCCGCCCGGAGGTCTCGGTGCGGGTGCTGTGGGTCACAGGCGTGGGGTTCGGCGACCGGGACGACCCGGCGATCCGCGCGTGGCGCGACCGCGTGGCGGGCCTCGACGGCCTCGACGCGGCCGTGATCGCCGGAGGGCTGCTGGCCGACGACCTCGTCTCCCCCGCGGTGATCGACGCCGCCCGCGCCTGGTGCGCCGCCCTCGGGGTGCCGGTCTTGCTGGTCGCGGGCGGGCGGGATCCGGACGGCCCGGACCACGCCCTGCGCGCGATCGCCACGCCCGACGGCCCCCTCGTGCTCGATGGCGTGCCGTGGGTGGGCGTCGGGGTGCAGGCCGCCGACCCCTACCGCCCCGTGCTCGACCTGCCGGAGGGTGCGCAGGACGGCGTCGTCGTGGCCTGGGCCGGCCCCGTCACCCCCGATGGCACCGGCCCCGACAAGGTGGTCGACGCGGCCCGCTTGCGCCGGCAAGGGGCCCGCGCCGTCCTGCTCACCGGGTGTGCCACGCTCCCCCACGACGCCGACGACGGTGTGTTCGCCCTCGAGGACGGTGCGGTCGTGATCGACGGCCACACCGCCGAGGTGGTCCAACGCCTGCCCCGGCCCCCCCTCCCGTCCGCCGTCGACCCGTCCCTGGAGGGAGGCCTTCCCCTCCCCACGGAGGGCGTCCTCGGGGCCGCGGCCGAGGCGCTGGCAGGCGATCCTCCTGCGCTGTCCGCACTTCGGGCCGCCATCGAGGCAGGTGACCGGTGATCCTTCGCAACCTCGCCGTGCGCGACTTCAAGGGCATCGGGCAAGCCCGGTTCGACGGCCTGTCGGACCGGCTCAACCTGTTCCGAGGCCCGAACGAGGCCGGCAAGTCCACCCTCGTCGACGCCCTGCACTTCGGCCTGTTCGAGTCCTCCTCCGGCGTCGCGGCCCACAAGCGCGCGCTGGAGAGCTGGGGAGGCCAGGCCGCACCCGAGGTCGTGCTCGATCTGGTGGATGACGACGGCAATCCCTGGCGCATCACCAAACGGTTCCTGCACACGCCATCCACCGAGCTCGCCGGACGCAACACCGTGTACCGGGGCAAGGACGCGGAGCGACGCCTGCGGGCGATGCTCGGCACCCAGCCGGGCAACCGCCACGGGGTGTCGCCGACCGACCTGGGGATCTGGCCGCTGCTGTGGGTACGCCAGGGTGAGGCCGGCGCCGCGATCAAGGACGTGATGACGTCCCGGGCCCGAGACACCCTGCACGCCACGCTGTCTGCACGGACCGGCGTGCTCGCTGCGGGCGCCGCCACCCGCGCCGTCCGCGACCACCTCGCCGCCGTGGTCGACGCCCACCGGTCCGCCAACGGCCGTCCCCGCGGTCCCCTGGCCGACGCCGAGCAGGCCGTGGTCGACGCCACCCTGCGGCGGGACGACGCCTGGGACGCCCTGGAGGCCGCCCGCCGAGACCGCGACGCCGTCCGCGACCTCACCGCACAACGCAGCGACCTGGAGGCCCGGGTCGCGGCCCAGTCCGCCCGTGCGGCCGCCGCCGATGCCGCCCGCCGCACCGTGGACGGACACGCCGGCACGGTGGAGGACGCCGTCGCCCTGCGCGACGCCGCCCAGCGCGCCCTCACCGACGCCCGCGATCGACAGCGCGCCCGAGAGCGAGCCGCACAGCGTGAGGCCCGCACCCGCGATGCCGAGGCTGAGGCCGTCCAGGTCCTCGCCGACGCCGACGACCGGCTGGCCCGCGCCGAGGACGCCGCGATCGCCGCACGCCAGGCCGTTGCGGAGGCCGCCGACACCGTCTCCGAGGCCCGTGCCGAGGTCGAGCGGGCCCAGATCGCCGCCGAGCACGCCGTGCGGGCCGCCCGCGCCGACGGTCTGCAGGCCCGGCTGGACGAGGCCCGATCGCTCGCCGCCCAGCTGCGCACGCTCGAGGAGGAAGCCCGCCGTCTCCCCGCAGACCGTGAGCTCGCCGCCCTCGCCGCCACCGCCGATCGCGTGCAGGCCGCCCTCGCCGCGCGCGTCCCGGTTCACTTCACGCTGACGGCGCCGGATGGGACGGTCCACACGGGCCGGGTGCGCGCCGGGAGCGAGGACCGCATCGGAGACTGGGTCCTCGCCGTGGCCGAGCCCGAGGACGACGACGACCCCGTGGTCGCGGCCCGGGCCGACCTCCACAAGGGCCTGCGCGCCTTGGGGTGCGCCGACCTCGACGCGGCCCAGGCCCTGCGGGCACGGCGCCACGACCTCGACGCCGAGCGCACCCGGCTCGGGGCCCGCCTGCACACCCTGGCCCCCGACGGCGAGGTGCTGCTGGATCAGGCCCTCACCCAGCTCCGCGCAGGCCTCGCGGCCCCCACCGCCGACGCGATGGATCCCGCCGACGCCGAGGCCGCCCGGGTCATCGCCCAGGCCGCGCTCGAGGACGCCCAGCGCCAGCGCGCCACCGCCAGCGCCCACCTCGGTGGGGCCCGTGCCGACGTCGCCCGGGCGCGGACCTCCCTGGCCTCGGCCCGCACCGGACAGACCGAGGCCGCCGGCACCCTCGCGGCCATGCCGTCGTCCGAGGCCCTCGACCGCGCCGTCGCCGACGCCACCGAGGCCCTGCGGATCGCCCAGGATCGCGTGCAGGCCGCCGAAGGCGCCGCCCGCGAGGACGCCGCGGTCATCGAGCAGGCCGCCCAGGAGCAAGAAGCCCACTCCCGCCTCGCAGCACGCCGCGACGAGGTCGCGCGCACGCTCGCCACCCGCCACGAGGCCCTCGCCCAGGCCCGTGCCCAGGGCCTGTACACGCGGTGGCACCAGGCCCAGCAGGCCCTCGACGCCGCGATCGCCGCCCGCGATGCCCTGCTCGCCCAGGTCGACGCGGCACGGCGCGCCCTGGTCGCGGTCGACACCGCCTGGTCCGCCCGCCAGTCCGAGCTCGCGGGCCCGGTCCGACAGCTCGTGCTGCGGGACCTGCCCGCCCTGTTCCCCGGCTCCGAGCCCGCGCTGGACGAGGACGGCGACCTGGTCGGGCTGCGCACGGGCGACGTCGTCGAAACCTTCCCCACCCTGTCGTCGGGGAGCCGGGAGCAGCTCGGCGTCCTGCTGCGGGTGGCCCTCGCCCGGGTGCTCGGCGGCGGTCGTCGACTCCCGGTCTTGCTCGACGACGCCCTGGTCCACTCCGACGCCGCCCGGCGCGCGCGGGTGGTCGACCTGCTCCGCCGGGCGAGCGACGACGTGCAGATCCTCGTGTTCACCAGCCACGACGACGACTTCGACCGCCTGGCAGCCGACCGCGTGTTCGAGGTGCGCGGGCGGCCGGCCCGGGGCGCGTGACCCCCGGCCTCAGGCCAGGAAGTCCTCGACGATCAGCTGATCGATGCAGCGCTCGACGATCGCCGCGATGGTCAGCGACGGGTTGGCCGCACCCGAGGCACCCGGCAGCAAGGATCCATCGAGCACGTACAGGCCCTCGTGATCCGGCACGCGGCCCAGCGCGTCGGTGAACTCCCCGAGCACGCAGCCACCCAGCGGGTGGTAGGTCAGGTCCTGGGCGATGCCCTGCGGGAAGTACTGCGTGTCGAGCTCGCCCCCGTTGGCCGCGTTGAGGCGGTCGACGAAGCTCTGGATCGCCTCGCGCACCACGGGCATACCCCCCTCCGGCCACGGGCAGTGCAGCGCGCCGTCCGCATCGAGC
>JAUHWK010000188.1 GCA_030424555.1 bacterium
ACACCTCCCTCGCCCAGAAGCGCGCCGCGGCCGTGGTCGTCTACCTGATGGACAGCGCGGGCGTGCCCGCCGCCGTCCTCAAGGGCACCTCCAGCGGGGGCGCTGCCTCCGAGGCGATCTACTTCAAGACGATGCGTCGGGTGGAGAAGCCGATGGAGCCGGTCGTCGAGGCCCCCGCCGTGACCGACGAGGCCCCTGCGGAGACCGACGAGGCCCCCGCGGCCGAGTGAGTCGGCGCGCGGTCGTCACGCCTCAGGGGCGGACGACCGTGGCGCCCGTCCGCCCATCCGCCCCGCGTCCTGGCATCCCGGGACGCGGGGCGTCGTGCGTCGGGATCAGCCGGCGAGGCCCGCCCGGCGGAGCAAGGCCTCCGGATCCGGGTCGCGTCCCATGAACGCCCGGTACAGGGCGTCGGGGGCGTCGGCATCGCCTCGGCTGAGGATGGCGTCCAGGAAGGCCTGGCCCACACCGCGGCTGAACAGGCCCTCCTGCTGGAAGCGGGAGAACGCGTCCGCGTCGAGCTGAGCGGCCCACAGGTAGGAGTAGTAGCCGGCGGCGTAGCCCACGGGACCGGCGAACAGGTGGCCGAACGCCGGGAGGATGCCGTGGCCCGCGGGGACGTCGACCGGCACGTACGCGCGGAGGACCGACTCGCCCCAGGCGTGGGCGGGCTCGTCGCCGGTGGGGTCGAAGCGGCGGTGCAGCTGCATGTCGACCTGACCGAACCCGAGCTGGCGGAGCATGAAGCTGCCCTGGCGGAACGTGCGGGTGGCGAGCAGCTTGTCGAACAGGTCGGACGGGAGGGGCTCGCCGGTGTCCCAGTGGGCGGCGAACAGGTCGAGGCCCTCGCGCTCCCAGCACCAGTTCTCCATGATCTGGCTGGGGAGCTCCACGAAGTCCCACGCGACGTTGGTGCCGGCCTGGCTGCGGATGGGCTCGGTCGACAGCAGGTGGTGGACCAGGTGGCCGAACTCGTGGAACACGGTCTCGACCTCGCGGTGGGTGAGCAGCGCGGGACGGTCGCCGGCGGGCGGCGTGAGGTTGCCGCAGACCAAGCCGACATGGGGCTCGAACGTGCCGTCGGCTCGGGGACCGCCGGTGCGCAGGGCGTTCATCCACGCCCCCTGGCGCTTGCTGTCGCGGGGGAAGAAGTCCGCGTAGAAGCTTCCGCGGTGCACGCCCTCGGCGTCGGTGATCCGGAACGCCTGCACGCTGTCGTGCCAGACCGGGAGGTCGTCGGGCGTGACCGTCACCCCGTACAGCCGGTGGATCAGCTCGTACACACCCTGAAGGACCCGGTCGAACGGCAGGTAGGGGCGCAGAGCCTCCTCGTCGAAGTCGTACTGCTCGCGGCGCAGGGCCTCGGCGTGGTGGCTCAGATCCCAGGGCTGCAGCGGGGTGGGGGCGCCGCGGGCGATCGCGAAGGCCTCCAAGGCGGCGTGCTCGGCCTCCGCGGCAGGGCGGGCGCGGGCCTCCAGGGCGTCGAGGAAGGCCTGGGCGCCAGCGCCCGTGCGGGCCATGCGCGGGTCGAGCACGTAGTCGGCGAAGTCGTCGTACCCGAGCAGGGCTGCGAGCTCGCGGCGCAGCGCCACCATCTGGCCGAGGATGGGGGTGTTGTCGTGGGGACCGTCCGCGGCGCGGCGGTTGTAGGCCCGCCACACGGTCTCCCGCAGGGCGCGGTCCTCGGCGTAGGTGAGGATCGCGGTGACGACCGGGGCGGTGAGCGTGACCCGCCAGCCCTCGACCCCGGCGGCCTCGGCGGTCTGACGGAGCATCGTGCGGGCGCTGTCGGGGAGGCCGGCGAGCCGGGCCTCGTCCTGCAGGTCGAGGTGCCAGGCGGCGGTCGACTTGACCACGTGGGCGCCGAACCGGCTCCCGAGCGCGGCCAGCGACTCCTGGATGGCGGCGAAGCGCGTGCGGTCTGCCCCCTTCAGCTCAGCACCTTGGCGGACGAACGCCTCGAGGGACTTGTCGAGGTGGCGACGGCGGGCCCCGGTGAGGGCACGGGCCTCGTCGGTCTCGGCGTAGGCGCGAACCACGGCGTACAGCGCCTCGTCGAGCGACAGCCCGGAGAAGAAGGCGGTGACGGCGGGCTGGACGGCCTGGTGGACCGCGTCGAGCGCATCGGAGAAGCACACGCTGTGGAGGTGGTCGACCACCGTCCAGGTCTCTTCCAGGGGGACCGTTGCGCGGTCGAGCGCCTCCATCACCCCGTCCCACGTGAGGGGGGTGCCCGCCGCGTGGGCTGCCTTGATCGCGTCGATCGCGGCCTGGGCCTCCGCGAGTCGCTGCGTCACGGCCGGCTCGACGTGCTCGGGCGCGATCGCCGGGAAGGGGATGGGTCCGTCGTCGAGCAGCAGGGGATTGGGTGCGGTCACGGGGCCTCCGGCCGTCTCGTGCGCACCAGGGACGGGGTGTCCATGGGGGAGACGGTCACGGGCCGTAACCAGACGGTGGGGGAGGTTCCCTCGGTGCCCGCGCGTCGACGGTGGCGTGCGGGACGGGGCGCGTGCGGTGGGTCACGCGCCCCGCACGGGGCCTACTCCTCGGGGGGCGCGCCCGCGGCACACAGCTCGCTGAGGCCGTTGGAGGAGTTGAGGCTCTTGTTGACCGCGTAGTTGAGGGCGAGCGGGTCATCGGGCTCGATGCCGCTGCCGATGGGCTGCGACCACACGGCGAGCATCCGCAGGGTCTTGCCGCTGGGGCGCTCGACGTTGATCTCCATGCTGTAGGTCTGGATCAGGCCATTGGCCTGGCTCGGACCCCACACGGCGGCGGGCTGGTAGGTGATGATCGCGAACGCGCCGAGCGTGTCCTCGCCGACCAGGTACTCGCCCTGACGGAAGTCGAGATCGAGCGGGTAGGCGGGGAGGTTGGCCACCAGGACGTTGGTGGGGTCGGCCTGGTTGTCGGTGAACAGCAGGGTGCTGTCGTACGCCTCGAAGTCGAACCCGTCGGCGAAGGGGTCGACCCGCTGGGGAATCGGCGTGAAGTCGCGGCTGTTCATCGCCGCCTCGTAGGTGGCGCGCTCTGTGACGTACTCGCGCTCGTAGCCCTCCCAGTCCTTGGGGAACATCGTGTCCTGGTCGGGGCGGGCGAGCAGGCCGAGGGTCTCCTCGATGGTGCAGTCCATCTCCGCGAGGCTGACGACACCGGCGGCCAGGGAGATGTCCCGGTCCTCGTGGACGGGCTCGCCCTTGTCCCAGCTGGTGATCACCTGCTCGTCGAGCGGGAGGTACTGGATGTCGTCGTCGCTGAGTGCGCCGATGGTGAACGCCTCGGTGTTCTCCGTGGTTGCACCCACGCCGACGAGGTCCTTGCCCTCCTCCTCGAACCAGTTCATGAAGCCCTGGATGCCGGCTTGGAACAGGGCATCGTCCGCCCAGAACTCCCGCACCAGGTACGAGGTGCTGTCGTCGAGTCCCTCTGGGGCGGGCGGGGGCGGCTTGCACGCCGACGCGGCGGTGGCGATTGCCACACAACCAGCGGCGAAACGGAAGGATCGGGACATGGGCTGGCCTCTTGGTCACGGTGCGAAGCGCACTCTACCGTGACCTACTCGGCGATTGCCACCATGGGCTGTGAAACCTCCTTCACAGGATCCCGATCCTTCCGTGTGCTGGCGCGTGGCGATCAGCCCTGGCGGGGCGCCACGAACGCGATGGTCATCCGGACGTTGTCCTGGACGAGATCGTCGGGACGGCCCGGGTAGGTCACGCCGAAGTCCTGGCGGTTGAGGACGAACTCGGTCTTGGCCGAGACTTCCGCGCTTCCGACCTCGATCGTGGCGGGGAACGTGATGCGCTTGGTCTGGCCGTGCAGGGTGAGGTCGCCGCTGACGGTGTGGGTGAAGCCCTTGGCGGTGGCGTCGGCCTCCGCGCCGGCCTTGACCGCGGTGCTGGCGAACGTGGCCTTGGGGAACTTCTCGACGTGGAAGAAGTCCTCGTTCTTGAGGTGGCCCGTCAGCTTGGGGTGGTCGGCCTCGAGCGAGGCCATCTCGACGGCGAACTCCACGGCGGTGACGGTCTCTCCGTCGACCGTGACGGTGCCCTTGAAGGTCTTGAAGTCGATCGGGTGCTCCGCGGTGACCTTGGCGCCGACCGCGCGGATCGAGGACTTGGCGGGGTCGACCACGAGCGGGGTGCCGGCCACGGGGGCGGCCTCGGTCTTGGTGGCCTCCGCGGGGGCGTCCTCGACGGTGGCGGCCACCTTGTCCTTGCCCACGTCCTCGACGCAGGCGGCGATCGTGAGCAGAAGGACGGGGACGGCGGCGAGCGTGATGGTACGCATGGGGACTCCTGGTTGGTTCCGGACTCCGCCCGTTATCCCGGGAGTTCCTCCACGGAGTGTCCTGGGACGCACCACACTGTTCGTGTCGTCGAACACGGAGGGCCGATGACCCCGGCGCTGTCTCCTGATGCCCCTGAACCCGTCCGGCGCGCCCACTGGGCCGACGTTCGCGCCTCGATCGAGGCCTTGCTGGAGGGCGAGGACGACTGGGTGGCGGCCATGGCGACCGTGGTCGCCGAGCTGCACCACGCGTTCGAGGCGTGGCACTGGACGGGGTTCTACCGCGCGGTGTCCGACGACCTGCTCGTGATCGGGCCCTACCAGGGAGGACATGGCTGCCTGCGCATCCCGTTCGATCGGGGCGTGTGCGGTGCCGCCGCCCGCACGGGGCGCACCCAGGACGTGCCCGACGTCGACCGATTCCCCGACCACATCGCGTGCGCGGCGAGCACCCGAAGCGAGCTCGTCGTGCCCGTGCTGCGGCCGGACGGACGGGTGTTGGCGGTCCTCGACGTCGACAGCGACCAGGAGGCCGCGTTTCATCCAATCGATCGGGAGCAGCTGGAGTCCCTGTGTGCCCTATTGGGGCACCGCTTCAGGGCCCTCGCCACCCCCTGAGCCGCTACGGCAGGCGCTCTACCGGGACGTGGTAGGCGGTGAGGCGGACACAGGTGCTGTCCACGTCGGTGTCGTCCATGCAGGGGGCACACGGTCGGCCCAGGGTGCTGCTGGCGGTGGCGCACGCGACCTCCCGGGCACCCTGGTCCAGGTCGGACAGGTCCACGGCGGTGCGCAGGCTGCGGATCCACGCGCTGCCGTCGTCGCGGGGGTGCACGGTCAGGTCCAGGTCGCGCAGGGTGAGGGCGCCCAGGGCCACAGAGGGGGCCGACACGGTCCATCCCTCGGCGGTGACGGTGGCGGCCAGGTCGACCCCGGCCACCTCGGGAAAGCCGCTGGTGCGGAGCCGAGTGGAGAGGCGCATCGTGGACGTGTCGGCGTCCCACGCCAGGGCCAACGCGTCCTTGGCGGGGATCACACCGGACAGCCAGCTGGTGTCCGGGTGATGCAGGGCGCCGAGGGACAGCAGCCAGGCGCCGTCGGGCGCGGCGGTGGGGTCGGCGAGGGCAGGGGCGGTGGCGATCGGCCACGCCCAGGTCGCGCTGGTGGAGCACACGGTGCCGTCGTCCACGCCCATCCGGGCCTCGAACGCGGTCCCCTGGGTCCACGGACGGGCCTCGGGGGTGAGCAGGTACAGGGTGCCGGTGGGCAGGACGCGCTCGTCGAGGCGGGTGGTGCCGGCGTGGGCCACCAGGTGCAGCGTGACCGGACGCGAGGTCGTGATCGCGGCGGTTCGCCACCCTTCGAGCGGCTCGGCAGGCGATGGGCTGCGGGACGCGATCAAGGGATCGCACAGCGCGGTTCCGGTGTCGCCGAACCCTGCGGTGTCGGGCCGGGCGAACCCGGTCTCGAAGCAACAGTCGATCCCGATGTCGAACCCGCCGCCAACGCAGGCGCTGGCAGAGAGGGCGATCAACGCGGAGATGGGGAAGTGGCCGACCGGGCGAGAACGCGGCATCTCGTCTCCAGGGCCCGTGCGCTCCGCAGCCTAGCGGACGGCGCCCCCGCTGGCGAGGTGGACGATGGGATGGGACCAGATCGTGCTGATGGCGATGGCGGGCGTCGCGCTGTCGGCCGCGGCGGGCTTCCGGGTGTTTGTGCCCTTCCTGGTGGCGTCGCTGGCCACCCGGGCGGGCTACATGACCGTTGAGCCGGACATGGCCTGGATCGCCACCACGCCGGCCCTGGTGATGTTCGGGATCGCCACGGTCACCGAGATGACGGCGGCGGAGATCCCCTGGCTGGACCACCTGCTCGACGTCGTGGCGCTCCCGGCGGCGGCGATCGCGGGCGTGCTGATGACGGCGGCCTTCGTGGTCGATGTCGACCCGTGGTTCCGCTGGACGATGGCGACGATCGCGGGGGCGGGCGTGTCCACCGCGACCCACCTGTCGATGGCCACGATTCGCTCGGCCTCGACCACGCTCACCGGCGGCTTGGCCAACCCGGTGTTTGCGGCGCTGGAGACGCTGATGGCGCTCGTGACCGCGGTCCTGGCCGTGATCGCGCCGCTGCTGGTCGTGGTGGCGATCGTGGTGCTGGTGCTGTCGGCCGGGCGCTACGCCACCCGCGCCACGATCGAGGTCGACCTGCCGCTGTGAGGAAGGTCGGGTCGAGACCCGGCTGGGGCGGTGGGCGCGGCGGCGGCTGCGGGCGCGCCGGGCACTACTCCCCGACGATCTCGAACAGCTCGACGTCGAACACGAGCATGCCCTGCGGACGACCGGGCTTGCCGTCGTACGCGAGGTTGCCGGGGATCCAGAACCGGTAGCTGTCGCCCGGAGACATCAGCTGCAGGCCCTCGGTCCACCCAGGGATCACGCGGTTGAGCGGGAAGGTGGCCGGCTGGTTGCGCATCACCGAGCTGTCGAACATCTTTCCGTCGGTGGTCCAGCCCGAGTAGTGCACCTTGACCGGGCTGGTGGGGCCGGGCTTGGGGCCGCCCTTGCCGGCCTTGAGGACCTTGTAGGCGAGGCCGGAGGCGGTCTTCTTGGCGTCGGCCGGCGGGGCGGCGACGTCGGCGGGGACCGCGGGGGGCTGCACGATGTCGAGGAGCTCGACGTCGAACACGAGCATGCCCTGCGGCGCACCGGGACGGCCCTGGTAGGCGAGGTTCTCGGGGATCCAGAACCGGAAGGTGTCGCCCTGGCCCATCAGCTGCAGGCCCTCAGTCCAGCCCGTGATCACGCCCTTGAGCGGGAAGCTGGCGGGCTGACCGCGGCCGTGGGAGCTGTCGAACATCTTTCCGTCGGTGGTCCAGCCCGTGTAGTGGACCTTGACGGTGGCGTCCGCGTTGGGCTTGGGCGTGTCGCCGTCGGCATCCGTGAGGACCTTGTAGGCGAGGCCAGAGGCGGTCTTCTGGGCATCGGCCGGCGGGGCGGCGACGTCGGCGGGTGCCTTGGCGTACTCGGGCTGCGCGGCGGGCTCCGCCTTCTTGGCGTCGGCCTTGGCCTCCTCGGCGGGGGCCTCCGCGTCGGACTTCTCGGCGGGCGGCTCCGCGACGTCGCCACAGGCGGTGAGGGCGAGGGCGAGCACGAGGGCAGACGTCGGACGCATGGGCACTCCAGGTCGGGGTGCCCGCGTAACGCCGAGGGTGGACGCGGGGAAGGTCTGGGGACCGGCGGACGCCGCTGAGGGGGCCTGCCGCTACCGGAACCCGCGCACGGCCCGCTGGACGGCGCGCGCGAGGAGGGTGGCGCGGGGCGAGCGCAGGTGGGGATCCATGCGGTTGCACACGTACGCGAAGCCGAGCCCGGCGCCGGGATCGGCCCA
>JAUHWK010000189.1 GCA_030424555.1 bacterium
CGACGGCCTCGCCGCCCTCACTGCCCTGTGCGACGACGTCTGCCTGCGCGCAGAGCGGGACGTTGGGATCCCGTTCGTGGACGAGGTCTCCCTGCGCAGCGAGACCCGCAAGCGCGTGGTCGTTCGGCCCCTCGGCGAGATCGACGGCACCCGCATGTACCTGGTCGTCGAGGTGCCCCCCAAGGGCACCTGGCGACGCGCCACCAACCGATTCTGCCGCTTCGTCGCGCGCAGATGACCGTGCGGTCGTCGCACGGAGCACCACCACCGGGGGCAGCCCCCATCAAGGAGAGTCCACCATGTCTCGCAGCGAACAGATGATGAAGGAGATCAAGACGCTCGCCACCAACACGCCGGACGTGGAGGCCGCGGCCGTCATCGACAACGACGGGCTCATGATCGCGAGCGCGCTCGGGGCCGACATGGACGACGACTCGGTCGCCGCCATGAGCGCCGCCCTGCTCGGGATGGGCCAGCGCGCGTCCTCCGAGCTCGAGCGCGGCAACTTCGAGATGGTCATGATCCGCGGCGGCGAGGGCTACCTCCTGCTGGTTCGGGCTGGCCACGACGCCGTCCTCGGGGTGCTGACCTCCCGCAACGCCAAGCTCGGCCTGATCTTCCTGGACGTGAACCGCACCGCCAAGGAAGTCTCGCGCCTCCTGGCCTGAGATCCCTCGGGGCGTCTCCGTGAGACGTTCCACCCGTCCAAACCATGCCCCGCCCCCGGGGGGTTCGGAAGACCCCGAACCACCGCACCCCGCCGGCGGGATGCATGGCACCGGACCGGTTCATGGCATCTCGGTCCTCAGGCGATACGGGAACCGGTACCGAATCCAGCACGCGGGGGGCGCGGGCCCGATTCGGAACCCTTCACGATCGTCCGGAGACCATCCTTCCACCCCTCACCACGGACTGCCCGTCCCGACTTGGTCCTTCGACCGTCGGCTTCGGCCGTGGCCCGCTCGATCGTCTCGCCTGACGGAAGGCGACCCCCCGCGCCATCCCTTCGGAGCGCACGGGGCGCGCGGATGCGCATCCGGACGCGCGGCACCTCCCGGTGGGGGCCGCCCGGCAACCCACCACCGGGGAGGCAGAGGTCAGGGGGGTCTGATGTACATTCGAAAAGTCCGCCGCAAACGCCAGGACGGGTCCTACGTCACCTACGTCCAGCTCGCCGAGAGCTACCGGGATGACGCCGGCCGTCCTCGGACCCGGATCCTCACGAGCCTGGGCCGAGAAGACGCGCTGGACGTCGACAAGATCGCGGAGCTGATCTCCCAGATGTCCAAGCTGATCGGACTCGACAAGCCCGAGGTCCCGATCGTCAAGCGCGCCCGGCCCCGCGGCAGCGCCTCTGCCCTGCGCCGCGCGTGGGACACCCTGGATCTCGACGCGCTCGGACCCGGCACCGCGATGGGGGCCGTGTGGCTGATGGTCTCCGCCCGCCTCCTGGCGCCCGGCACGCCTGAGCACGAGCTGCTGGAGTGGGCCCAAGACACCGCGTCCGTCCCTGGCACCGAGGGGATCCGACCGCGGGATCTCAACGCCGCCCGGCTGTGGGTCAGCACGATCGACCCGACCGACGTGGCCCGCCATGTCTTGCAGCAGCTGGAGGAGCGGGATCTGCGCTCGCGCGTCGATCCGATCCTCGTGTTCTCGGTGCGGGAGCGACCCACGCCGGGGCTGTCCCCCATCGCCGCCGAGCTCACCGGCCTCAAGGGCACCAACCGGTACCTGTGGGTCACCCACCGTGGAATGCCGCTGGCGAGTGCCGAGTCGCCCGACGCCATCTCCGTCCCTGGCCGCATCGTCCGCGTGCTCGGGCCCGAGGATGGGTTTCCCACCTCCGGATGGTGGATCACCGAGACCCCCCTCGACGACGACGTCTCCACCGGACGCGGGCACTTTCGGCGGATCTCCGACGCCCACGAGGCGCGCTTCGTCGACGATGGCCCCCCCGTGCGGTTCGTCACCCGCTCCTCGCAGCGGGCCCAGCATGACGATCGCACGCATACAACCTTGGAGACCAAGCTCGCGGGCGGCATCGAGGGGTTCTGCGGAACCTGCGATCCCCGCGACAAGACGGAGTGCTGCCTGGAGCGAGATCCCGTGGTGGGACGCTTTGTACGCCGCACCTCCACCGGCCGCCTGATGCTCGATCGGGCGGCCCTGCGCGCCGCGCGCCGAGACGCCGGCCTGCGGATGTGGACATCCAACCTGCCAGCCGCCGACATGCCCGACCTCGCGCTAGGCATCGTGGAGGCGCGCCAGAACGCGGGTGTCGGGATGCAGCCCTCCATCGTCGACCTGCTGGTCCACCAGGTCCGCCGCACCTTCGAGCTGCTCGCGGGCACCACGTGGATCGGTGCGCAGCCCGAGCTCGACACGATCATGGACGTCGACCTGATCACCGACGAGGGGACGCTGTCGCAGTCCACCCCGGGATCGGGCGCCGCCCGGGAGATCCTCTCCCGGTTTGAGGAGCGGTGAACCAGGGCGGCAGGCCGAGCCCTTGCCGCGTCACTGCACCGTGAGCGGCAACGTGACGTCGACGTCGGCCTCACCCGGGATCGCCCCCAGACCGTCGGACTTCACGTCGCCGGCCAGGCCGTCGACCTTGACCGCCGCGCCGTCCTCCTCGGGCAGGTGGGCCAGCACCAGCTGCAGGTCGCCCGTGCCCGCCGCGCCGACCGACACCGTGTGCTCGAGCCCCAGCGGCAAGCCGTTGTCGTCCTGATCGGCGTACGCGACCGTGATCAGCGCCGGGCTCGCAGCACTCGCCGGCCCCTCCACCCCGGTCCCCGTGAGGAACACCTGGTGCTCCACGCCCTCGTCTTCGACCTCCTCGGTGATGTCCTCGGCGGGGTCCTCGAGCTCGTTGAGGAAGGCGATCGCCAGCGTGTACTGCGTGTCGGCCGACAGGGTGATGTCGTCGATCACCGGGCTCCCGTCGTCCTCGGGATCGGCCCAGGTGAACGTGGTCGCCGAACCACCGTCTGGCGTGAACGTCAGGCGCACCGTGGTGATGACCTCATGCTCGTTGTGGTTGTGCCCGTCGTGGTCGTGTCCATCGACGTCGTCGCAGGCGGTGAGCACGAGGGCGAGCGGCAGGTACTTGAGCTGAGAGCGATGCATGGTGGCCTCCGAGGTCAGAAGTCGAACGAGAGGCGCAGACGCACGTCTCGCCCTGGGGAATCGGCGGTGTAGCGAAGCAAGCTGGTGACGTCGCGGTACGCGGTGTTGAGCAGGTTGTGGACCTCGATCCCGGCCCGCATCGTGCGGCCGCGCAGGTCGAATGAGGCGTCCGCGCGCGCCCCCACCAACACGTACCCCTCGGGCGTGGGCGCGAGGTCCTGGCGTGGATCCACCCCGTCCTGTCGGCGCACGAGCTCCGCACTGACGCCGATCTCGAGACCCCGCGAGGGCCCGACGTCCGGCGGCCGTCCGATCAGCTCCAGGTGCATCCGATCGGACGGCGTGCCGACGATCTGGTCCATGGACCCCACCGGCTGGATGCGGACCAACGCCCCCCGCGCCTCCAGCCCCATCCACCAGTCCGGGGCAACCGACAGGGTGGCCTCGGCCCCAAACGTCGTGGCGTCGACCGCCTCGTACCGAAACCGTGGGAACGCGCCGCGCGACAGCACGTCGATCACGACCTCGCCATCGTCGCCCACCTCGGGGACGAACGCGATGTAGTCATCGATGAACGCCCCGTACCCAGACAGCTCCGTGTGGATCCACGGCCACTGCATCCCGAGGGTCAGCGTGCCGCCCCAGGTGGTCTCGACGCCCAGATCGGGGGCGCCGAGCGCGTACACGGGCAGGCTCGGCGAGGTGCCGATCAGGTACTGCTCATCGGGGCTGGGGAACCGGCTGGCGCTGCTGAGGTCCAGCTTGAGGTCGACGTGCTCCGGGACAACGTGGACCAAGGCGCCGACGGCCACGCTCCCGGTGTCCCAGCCCGACGGGCATCGGGTTCGTGGATCGCCGACGTCACACGCCGACTCATCCAACGTTCCACGCCGAACATGCCGAGAGAAGTCGTTTTCGGTGAAGAACGCCGTGCGCGTGAGGTGGTCGTACCGCGCCGCGATCTCCAGATCTGCCCGCCCGAGGCTGGCCCGCTCCCAGCCATACAGCCCGAACCCAAACGCCCGGTGGTTGGGGAGGAGCGGGAGGCCGTCGTACACGTTCTCTTGGAACTGCCCTTGTACCCCGAGCCCGCCAGCCCACACCGCCGGCCCCCGGTGGACCGTGGAGTGGCGCCAGCTCGCCTCCAGGCTGTGCGTGCGAAGGGTGAAGTCGAACTGGGGCCCGGTTGCGGTGCGGACGGTGTCGAACTCCCGGCGGCGGTTGAGCTGGAAGGCATAGGTCGCCTCGAACGCCCCCCACGTGCCCGCACTCGCGGCCTTGGCCATCACCGTGTCGTGCTCCACATCCTGGTAGGGACGCTCGATGTCGTAGGACCGGGTCCAGTTCTCCGCGCCCTGGGGGATGTCCCGGGTGAGGCTGTCCCGAAGGCCCTCGGGCGTGGCGATTCGGTTGCCGTAGAAGGCGCCGGCGACCAGGTCGTGGTGGCGCCACCGGACGGTGAACACGGTGGACCGCCACGCGTACTGCACGGCCGCGCCCAGGTTCCACACCCGGCTCGCCGTGTTCCCCAGGACGTACGCAGGCGCCTCTCGCGCCGCGCCCACCGCCGCGTTGCCTTCCAGCCGCAGCGACAGCCCGGGCACCTTGGCCGGCTGGCCGTCCAGGCGCAGGGCCGCGAAGGGTCGAAGCCCGTTGGACGAGAAGCCCAGCGCGGCCCGTCCCCCCACGCCGGGCGTGTCCCGCATCGGCGGCGCGTCCACCTGGAGCACTCCGCCGATCGCGTCCGGTCCAAACCGCGCCCCTGCCGCACCCCGCACCACGGTGATCGCCCCCGCGGAGAAGGGATCCACCTCGGTGCCGTGGTCGGCCCCCCACTTCTGGCCCTCGTGTCGGACGCCGTCCACGAGCACCAGCAAGCGGCGCTCCGGCTGGCCGCGAAGGATGGGCTTGGACACATCGGCCGACCCCGACGCCACGGTCGCGCCCGCCACCTTGGCCACCGTGTTCGCCAGATCCAGGCCCGCGGTGCGTGCGATCGCCTCGTCGTCGATCGTGTGCTGCGAGGCCATGGACTCCCGATCCGGATCCCCGGCGTGGACGACCACCTCCTCCAGCTCGTCGTCGGACACCACCGCATCCTCCGGCGGCGCAAAGTGGAACACCACCACCGCCACGCGGGACGCGTCTCCGTCGAACGGCTCGAACAGCAAGGTGCCGGCCGCACGCAAGGACTCGGGGTGGAACCCGACGGGGCCGTCGACCATCTCCGCCCGTTCGACCGTGCCGTCCGGTCGGACCCACACGCGAACCCGCGTCGTGCCGTGGGCCTCGGGCGGGGCCTCGTCCGGGTAACGAAGCGTGGCAGGACGCACCAGCACCGGGACCTCCGCCGCGTCCTCTGCGGAGGACGACGGGGGTGCTGCCCGCGCAGTCCCGATCCCAAGACACACCACGACCACGGCGCTCCCCAGGCGAGCGCTCGTGCGCGTTCGCCTGTGCGTCCTGCACGCGACCACCGCGCCGGATCCATTCTCTGGCATGGCAGGGCCGTTAACGCAATCGAATTGCGAATACCACCCACTTCCTGGATGGGCGCCGCCCCCAACGGAGGGGGGGCCGGTCAGGTGCGGCGCCACACGGTGACGGCGAACCACCCCTTGTGGTCGGTCCACAGGACCTCCGGCTCAAACCCCGTGACCGCCGCAAGCGCCTCGAGGCGGTCCCGGTCGTACTTGTGGCTGCTCTCGGTGTGGATGGACTCCCCCTCGGCGAAGTCGATCGCGTGCCCCTCGACGTGGGCCCGGTGTGCGGTCCGTGCCACCAGGTGCATCTCGATTCGAGCGACCTCCGGGTTCCACACGGCCCGGTGATCAAAGTGGCGGGGATCGAGATCCGTCTCCACATGCTGACGGATCGCCACCAGGATGTTCCGGTTGAACGCCGCGGTGACGCCGATGGGGTCGTCGTACGCCTCGACGAGGACCGGCTCAGGCTTGACGAGGTCGACGCCCAGCACGAGCTTGTCGCCAGGCCGCAGGTGGGAAGCGAGCTTGCGGAGGAACGCTTCGGCCGCGGCGTGGTCGAGGTTTCCGAGGGTGGAGCCTGGGTAGAACACCACCTGACGGACCCCTGCGTCGACGTCCGGCCATGGCAGGTCGCGGGTGAAGTCCACCACCCTGGGGTCGACCGCCAAGGAAGGGAAGGCCCGCTGCAGACGACCCGCCGCGATCCGCAGGGTGTCGCCGTCGATGTCCATCGGGACGAAGGCCCGCGGCTGCTCCAGCGCAGGAAGGATCCACGCGAACTTCTCGCACAGGCCCGCACCCGGCTCGACGATCACCGCCCCCGGCCCGATCGCCGCCCCGAGATCTGCGGCCCGCACGCGGAGCACCTCCTCCTCACACCGCGTGGGGGTGTACCAAGGAAGCTTGGTAATCGCGCCGAACAAGGTGCTGCCTAGCTCGTCGTAGAACAACTTGGGCGGCAGGGTGCGTGGACGGGCGGTGAGCCCCTGGATGATCTCGTCGGCGACCCGCATCGTGTCAGACCTCCGGGGACGGCGTGGCCGAGACGTCGCGCGCGAGCCGGACGCCGGACACCATCCACCGCTGGTGGGGATGGAAGAAGTTGCGGTAGGTCACCCGGGCGTGCTCGCGAGGCGTGAGGCAGCTCGACCCCCGCAGGACCCACTGCCCGCTCATGAACTTGCCGTTGTACTCCCCCAGGGCCCCTGGGAGCGGCGCGAACCCTGGGTACGGCAGGTAGGCGCTGCGCGTCCAGGTCCAGGCATCCCCCAGCGCCTGCCGCACGCCCGGTCCGGGCGTGGCTGGCCGAGGGGTCCAGGCACCGTCCTCCAGACACGCCCCATGGCCCTCGCTCGGGGCCGACCGTAGGGCGAGCTCCAGCTCGTGCTCGGTGGGAAGCCTGGCGCCGGACCACGCCGCGAAGGCCTCCGCTTCGTACCCGCTGACATGGACCACGGGTGCCTCCGCCTCGAGCGCGCCCACGCCACGCACCGTGAACTGGCCGAAGCCGCCCTCCCCGTCTGGGATCCAGTACCGCGGGTGCTGGATCCCGTGGGCCTGCACCCAGGCCCAGCCGTCGCTGAGCCACCACGACGCGGTGCGGTACCCCCCGTCCTCCACGAAGGCCTGCCACGCGGCGTTCGTCACCAGGCGCGCGCCCAGCGCGAACGGCGCGACGTACACCGTGTGCCGTGGGGTCTCGTTGTCGAAGCAGAACCCGTCTCCGTCGTGACCCACCTCGACCAACCCGCCTTCCTGCGGAATCCAGCGGTCCTCGGCCACCCGACTGGGTACCGGCACCGGGTCCTGACGCCAGGTGGGACGCAGGGGTTGGGCCGCAAACGCCGCCAGCACGTCCATCACCAGCAGCTCCTGGTGCTGCTCCTCGTGGGCCAGCCCCAGGCGGGTGCGGGCGTGGATCGCCGCCGTTCGCGCGGCGTCGGGCTCGGTGGCCAGCGACGCCAGCAGGGCCCCCATCGCGGCGTCCACCCGACGACGCCACGCGAGCACCTCGCGCAACAGCGGCCG
>JAUHWK010000691.1 GCA_030424555.1 bacterium
CGAGCCCGCCCGCGTGATCGAAGGCCGACGGTTCGTGGCGACGACCGGACCCTGGATGGCGCTCACGGTCGACGGCATCGGACCGGGTGGCGTGGTGGCGCCGGAAGGGCAGGACGAGGACCGTCCGCACCTCGTCGCGGTCGAGGTGGCGCCTGGATCCACCGCGCTCGACCGGGTCTCCCTGGTCGGACGGGACGGCGTGCTCCACACCTGGACGATCCCGGCTGGCGAGCGGATGTCGGCGGTGCAGTTGCGCGCCTTGCCCAGGGTGGTGACGGGCATCGCCTGGAGCACGGCCGACCCGGACGTGTGGGCGGTCACCGCCCCGATCACGGTCCGTCCCCCGACCGGCGCCGTGCCCCACGACACGGCCTTGGAGACCTCCCCATGATTCGCCACGCCGCCCTCTCTGCCCTGACCTGCTGGGCCCTCACCCCCTCCCCGGCCCATGCCGGCGAGCTGGGCGGCGCCTCGGGCGGGGTGTGGGGCGATCTGGCGGTCGGGTTCGGCAGCGGCGGCCGCCCCTACGCGCCCGGCATCGGGTGGACCCTGGGGATTGGCGGGTTCGTCGGGCGCCACGACGACGCGTTCGCGATCGGACGCCGGTGGGGCGTGGGGCTCCGGGTCCGCCAGGACATCGAGCCGCAGCCCGCACGCCACACCCTGCGCACCGCGGTGGGCCTGGAGGTCCAGCGCGCCCTCGACCTGCTCGTCGCGACGATCCACCTGGGCGGGTACGTCGGCCCCTGGCTCGTCACGACCTGGGACGATGGCGCCACCGTCCCCGCCGGCGTCACCGCCCGCCTCCGGGGTGGGGCCACCTGGCGGGTCCACCGGTTCGTCGGCCTGCACGCCACCCTCGACGCGGGCATCGACCTCGACGCACGCAGCCCCGTCACGGTCGCTCCTGCGGTGGGCCTACAGGTCGGGATCGCCTGGGCCCGCCCGACCCGCGGAGACAGCGGCGCGTCCGGCCGCCGCTGATCGGCGACTCAAGACGTCGCGTACGCGAACACGTCCTCGATGGGGCTTCCGGGCGCCACGCGGATCAGGTCCCGCAGGCGACCGTCGGACAGGCCGTACACCCACCCGTGCAGCGTGGGACCCCCACCGCCTGCCCAGGCGCGCTGCACGATCGCGGTCTTGATCAGGTTCTGCACCTGCTCCAGGACGTTGAGCTCCACGAGCCGGTTGACCCGAGCGTCCTCGTCGGTGAGCAGCCGCAGCTCCTCCCGGTGATCCTGCCAGGTGTCCTTGATGTGGCGCAGCCACCCATTGAGCAGCCCGAGATCGGCGTGGCCCAGCGCCGCCTTGACCCCACCGCACCCGTAGTGGCCGCACACGATCACGTGCTCCACGTTCAGGTGCTCGATGGCGTAGGTCAGCACGCCCAGCACGTTCAGGTCCGTGTGGACCACCAGGTTGGCGATGTTGCGGTGGACGAACAGCTCGCCGGGCTCCGACCCGGTCACCATCTCCGGTG
>JAUHWK010000190.1 GCA_030424555.1 bacterium
ATAGTCATGGTAGCGGCGGGCGCGGCGCGCACGTCTGACCTGTTCCACTTCGGGCTGGCGAAGTCGATGCCGGCCGCAGACGCCAGCGTGGCGTCCGTGGAAGCAGTCGAACTTTGGTTCACCCAGGTGCCCCAGGACGAGTCCGTCACCGTCCGTCTGATCGACGCGGGTGGTGATCTGGTCGAGACCGGCGGCCCGGAGCGGGATGCGGACGACGGGCTCGAACGTGCCCGACCCGTGGCGGAGCAGGCCGTGCTCTCCGAGGTATTCGCCGTGGTCGCTGACCAGGATCATCCGGCGGCGCGCCCCCTTCCAGCCCTTTTCGTCCAACAGGGTGAGGAGCATCGCGACGTGGCGATCGGCCATGCGGATGCCGTGGTCGTAGGCGTTGCGGATGCGCGTGAGCCAGCGGGCGCGGCGGGCCTCCGGCATGGTGCCGCGCAGAAACTGGACGTACGGGTTGTGCTCCGAGGTGTCCCACGGATCGAGGCGGGTGGCGGGCTGTCCTGGCGCCCAGCCGAGCCGTGGGGGGACGGGAGGGTACGGATCGTGGGCGTCGAACAGGTTGACGACCACGAACGCGGCCTGGGAGGCGTCGAGCCGATCGAGCGCGGAGCCCATCGCGTCGGAGAACTGACCTCGGAGGGGGTTGACGAGGCGGGTGGCGATGGTCGTGTGGTGAAAGCCCTGGTCGAGGCCGGGTGCGGACACGCCCAGGGTGGGGTTCGCGCTCACGAGCAGGGTCTGGTACCCACGCGCGGCAAACGCCTCGGCGGCGGTGGTGGCGGCGTCGGGGAGGGCCACGCCCGGGGCGAGCACGCCATGCTCGGTCGGCATCTGCCCGGTGAAGAAGGTGGCGTGGGACGGGAGCGTCCACGGAGACGGCGCATAGGCGTCGCAGGTCCAGGCGGTGGCGTCGGCCGCGAGCCGGACCAGGGTGGGGGTGGTGGGCCGGGTGTGGCCGCACAGCGACGTCCGGTCCGAGCGGACGGTGTCCAGCACCACCAGCAAGACCAGCTCGGGTGCCTCTGGGGGAAGGGCTGCGCGGGCGGTGAGCGGGCCGGTCGGGGTGGGCGAGGCGTGGACCAGACCCTCGCCCGGGGGACGGGGGCGCTGGCGGGAAGGGGGGCGTCGCCCGGTCTGAGGACGGCCGGCGGTGGCCTCGGTCGCCGTCTCGGACGGGTCCGCGGCGTCGTCCTGGGACGTCCACAGCCCGCATCCGGTCGACATCGACGCGGCGAGGAGGACGGGAAGGGCAACGGGGCGCACCACGGCGAGGCTCCAGGCGGGGGCAAGGTCAGGCGGAGGAGGAACCCATCGCGACCGGGTCGGCCATCGTGGCCATCACGCCGTCGCGGGTGTCGTCGCGGTCTCGGACGTGGAAGTGGCCCCCCTCGATCGCGTGGACCTGGACGGGGCCCGTGGTGCACGACGCCCACGCCTCCAGCGCCTCGAGCGGGATGGTCGGATCCTCGGTGCCGCCCCACACCGTGATGGGCACGTCGAGCGTGCCGAGCGTGGGCTGCCAGGTGTCGATCACCTGCATGTCGGCGCGCAGGGTGGGCAGGAAGGTCCGCAGGACGGCTGGACGGGCCGTGAGGACGGGCGACAGGGGGGCGTACAGGCGTGCGATGGCGTCGACGAGCTCGGCCTCGGGCAAGGCGAACAGCGGGGGGTGGGGGGCCGGCAACCCCGGAGCGCGCCGAGAGCTGATCAGGAGGTGGTGAGGCGTGCGCCCTTCCCGGTGCGCGCGCACCGCGACCTCCCAAGCCAAGGCGCCGCCCATCGAGTGCCCAAACAGGGCCCAGGGCCGGTCTGTGAGGGGACGAACCGCGGCCCAGGTGGCGTCCGCCAGGGCGGGCATCGCAGTGAAGGCGGGCTCGCGAAGGCGCTGCTCTCGGCCGGGGAGCCGGATCGGGACCACGTCGACCCCTGCGGGCGCGGCTGCGGGCCAGCTCCGGTACACGGCCGTGCCGCCCCCCGCGAACGGCAGGCAGATCAACCGCGCACGGGCGTCTTTGTGGACCGTGTCGTCGGCGTACCAGGGCGCGGGAGAAGGCAGCGGTCCTCCAAGGGCGTCGGGTGGGAACCCGGGGGCGACCCGTAGCCCGCGGGGACCGCGCCGGAGGGGGTCAATCCCCGTCGGGGGCCATCCTGCCGCGCTCGGCCATCAAGCACGTCACGCAGTCCACGCAGCGAGGGGGATCCACGGTGCGCCGGAGCCGTCGCCACGCGAGGTCTTGGTCCGTGACCCCCGCGGGACGGGGATCGCCGGTGCGCCAGGTGTGCTCGGTGCCGTCGGCCGCGCGGTAGCGGACCTCGTCGACCGTGCCCTGTGCCAGCCACTTGGCAAACTCGAGCCGGGGAACCTCGAGGCCAAGGATCACGTCGGGGTTTGGGTACTCGGGCTCGTGCGACAGGATGACGACCGGCTCGGCGAACGGACGCGGCGCGGAGACGAGGCTCGGCAGGAACAGGTGGTTGCTGCCGGTGTGGTCGACCCGGAGGTTGCTGTACATGTCGAAGCTGTTGAACTGGCGGTCGCCGGTGTAGGCGGGCACGCAGTTCAGGATCACCAGCAGGGCGAGCCCGGCCATCCCCGCCATCGCGCGGGACGACCACGCGGTCGGCTGCACGTGGGTGGATCGGATGTGGGCGACCCACGCGGGCTGCAGGGCGGCCCAGGCGAGCCACGCGATCATCAGCTGCAGGACGTAGACGTCGGCGGCGCGGGCCGCGAGGGCGGCCAAGCTGAACAGCGACGCGACCCGTGCGACCCGCCCGACGCCTTCGTGGGCTTCGTCGTCCAGGAGGAGGCTGAAGATCGACAGCATCGTCAGGGAGAACAGGAAGATCGGGGAGACGGGGTTGATGCCGAGCATCCCGTGGAACACAAACGCGAGCCACAGGCCGGCCTTGTGCAGGCGCGGCACGAGCAACACGACCGCCAGCAGGCCCTCCAACACCAACGAGGCCGGGCCGAAGAACACGGCGAGGACGTCGGGGATGGGGACGTACTGCTCCCACACCGCCACCGCGCAGGAGGCGTCTGGATCGGCGAGGTACTCCCAGTTCAGCTTCTGGAGGATCGCCGCGCTGTACACCAGCGCCCCGAGGCCGGTCATCAGGGGACGGACCAGGCTGCGGTGACAGGGATCGTCGCGATCCCGCCACGCCCCGGTGCCGAGCGCGACCAGGCTCCCGACCGCGACCACGAAGCCGTGGTTGGAGGTCTGGGGAGCCTGCAGGATCCACTCGATGGGCGAGAACAGCAGGAGGACGGCGAACATCCATGCCGCCGGACGCCACAGTGCCACGATCGTGAGCGCGATCGCCGCCATGCGGGGGACATCGGTGAAGCCTTCGAAGAAGTAGGTCGCGTCGAGGGACAGCGAGAGCGCCCACAGCACCATGAACGCGGTGGGGCGGTAGGCGCTGTGATGGGGCGTGGGCTCGTCCGTCATCGCCGCTCCAGGTCGCTGACCATGGTTCAACCCGGGACCGGCACGTCTTCCAGCCCATGCACGGGCAGCGGCCCGTTGCACAGCGTGCCCGCGAGGGCTTCCCCGTACCGTCGAACGGCCGCGACGTGGGTGTGCAGGGCCGACCAGTCGTCGTGGACCGCGATCGGATCCCACAGGGCTTCCACCGTCTCGATCGCCATCGTGACGGGCCCCTCGTCGAACACCGCATGGTCGAGGTGGGCCTGGGGATCGGGCTGCGCCGCGTCGATCCAAGACCCCAAGCCGTCGAACGCGGGGGCAGCGTAGGAGGTGGCGAGGGGTGAGCGGGCCCGTCGATCGCGGCTGGCAGGGCCCCCGTACAGGTCGAAGTACACCTGCTCCATCGGCAACCCGGTGTCGCCGAGGAACGAGACCAGCGCGGTGGCGCGGCGCTCGTCCTCTTCGGCCCCGGCCGACGCGATCCCGAGCCGGCGCCGCACCGCGTCTCCCCACGCGCGGCGGACCCTTGGCACGTAGGTGTGGAGCGCGGCGGTGAGGGCTTCGCGGTCGCCCACGGGCAACAGGGCCTCGGCGAGGCGCACCAGGTTCCAGTGGACCGCCTCGGGCTGGCGGCCGAACGCGTACAGGCCGGTGTCGTCGAAGTACGCCGCGGTGAACCCAGGGTCGTACGTCATCGCCCAGCGCCAGGGGCCGTAGTCGAAGCTCTGGCCGGTGATGCACATGTTGTCGGTGTTGAGCACGCCGTGGACGAAGCCTGCGGCCATCCACCCGCCCACGGTGCGGGCCATGCCGGAGACGGCGCGGTCGAGCAGGGTGGAGGCCGGGTCGCTGGCGTCGGCATCGTCGGGGAACCAGGTCTGCAGGGTGAACCCGACGAGGCGCTCGAGCAGGGCATGCTCCCGGTGGAACGCGAGCCGCTGGAAGGTGCCGAAGCGCACGTGGCTGCGCTGGAGGCGGACCAGCACGGCGGCACGGGTGGGGGACGGCTCGTCGTGGCGCTCCAGCGACTCGCCGGTCTCGACCACGCTGAGGGTGCGGCTCGTGTCGACCCCGAGCGCCTCCAGGTACTCGGTGGCGAGGATCTCCCGAACCGCGCCCTTGAGGGTCAGCCGGCCGTCGCCCCCACGAGACCACGGCGTGGTGCCGCTGCCCTTGGTGCCGAGGTCGAGGAGCACCCCGTGGCGGTCTCGGACCTGGGCGTACAAGAAGCCCCGGCCATCCCCGAGGTTGGGGTTGTAGTGCCGGAACTGGTGCCCGTGGTACCGCAGCGCCAGCGGCTCGGGGAGGTTGCCGGGCAAGGGCGTGAAGCGCGCGAAGTGGTCGATCCACGCGGGGTCGGAGAGCGTGTCGAGCCCGACGTCGGCGGCGGCGCGGTCGTTGCGGAACCGGAGCAGGTGCTGGGGGAAGTGCGCCGGGGTGACGGCGTCGTGTAGGCCGTCGCCCAGACGCAGCCACGCCGGATCGGGACGGTAGGCGTCGGAGGGGGGCATCGAGGCTCCGGGGGCGTCGCACGCCGTAGCCCGCGATCGGGGTGTGGGCCTTGAGGATGGGCTCGGGTCGGGGCTATCGTGGGCCCTGTCCTGGAGGACCTGTGACCACCACCCGTCGGACTGTGCTGGGAAGCCTTGCTGCGCTCGGGCTCGCGGGGCGGGTGCCGGTCGCCGAAGCCGATGAGCCCGCGGCCCGGTCCGCGCGGCAGGCGCTGCGGGGGCTCGTCGTCGGGGAGCGCATCGTCGGTGACTGGATCCTGCTGGACGCCTACCCGCCGGTGAACGGTGGGATGTCCCTGGTGATCGCCCGGGGACGGGAAGGGTCCCCCCTGCGGGTAGACGTCGTGCGGCGGGGGACGCCGGCGAAGGCTCCGGTCCTGACCGAGGATCTGGAGCTGTTCACGATGGACGCGGGCGGCGGCACCGCTTGGATCGACGACAGCCTGCTGATCGTGTTGGACGCCCTCGGGGCCCGCCTCCAGGCGTCGCTCCCAGGGTCTGGCTTGCTGGCCCACCTGCTCACCCACACCCAGCGCGTGGCGCGCTTTCCCCGGTTCATGGGCCGCGCCGCCCGCGAGCTCGCCCCGGATCCCCGATGACCCGTGTTCCCGCCATGATCGTGGTCAGCCTCCTGGCCGCGTGCGCCCCCACGCCGGACCTCGCCCACTACGACCGGACCTGCGCGGTCGATGAGGACTGCGAGCTGGTGCCGATCGACGATCCGTGCGCCGTGTGCTCGACCTTCGAGGGCATCGCCACCGACGACGCGTCGTCGTACCGGGACGCGTGGGCCCGCGCGGTGTCGTCGCAGTGTGGCAACACCCGCGCGCTGATCGACTGCGCGCCGCCCGCGGTGGTGCCGCGCTGCTTGGGCGGGACCTGTCGGGCCGCGCCGACGGGCGACACGGACGGCTGAGCCCTCAGCGGGCCTCGGCGACCGCCTCCCACGACTCAGCCTGCTCCTCGTCGCGCGAGGCGCGCTCGACCTTCATCCCCATGTGGGTATCGTAGCGCACGCTACTGCCCCGGTTCTTGGACCAGGCGCCGTAGGTGGGGCCGGGCGGGACGATGTGGTCGGGTCCCCGTCCGATCAGGTCGGTGCGGCCCCAGGATCGCAGGGCCTCGCGGACGTGGGGCGCCTCCTCTCGCTTCCACCAGAACAGCAGCGCGCGCTGCCGGGACCGCTCCATGTCGCCCTTGGCGACGTACACGGCCTGCTTGGTGTAAGGGTCCTTGCCCGTGACGTAGATCGCGGTGGCGATGGTGCCGGGGGTGGGCATGAACATCTGGGCCTGCCGCGGGCGAAGGCCGTGCTGCTTCATGTAGATCGCCAGATCGATGCACGCCTGGGGATCGACGCCCGGGTGGGCGCACTGGAAGTACGGGACGACGAACTGCTCCTTGCCGGCCTTGCGGTTGGCGGCCTGGAACCGCTCCATGAACGCGTCGAAGTAGCCGACGGCGGGCTTGCGCATCTGGGCGAGCACCTGGGGACTGGCATGCTCGGGCGCGACCGACAGCTGCCCGGGGGTGTGGTGCAGGGCGAGCTCCTCGACGAACGTGTCGTCGAGGGCGGCCAGGTCGTAGCGGATGCCGCTGTTCACGTAGACCTTGCGGATCCCGGGCATCTCTCGGGCCTTGCGCAGGAGCTGGAGGTACGGCCCGTGGTCGGTCCCGTAGTGCTTGCAGCGCACGGGGTGCAGGCAGCTCACGCGGCGACACACCTTGTTGGCCGCCTCCGAGGTGCACCGCATGTGGAACATGTTGGCGGTGGGCCCGCCGAGGTCGCTGACGATCCCCTTGAAGCCAGGCCGTTCCTTCATCGCGGCCAGCTCGCGCAGGACGCTGTCCTCGCTGCGGCTGACGACGTCCTTGCCCTGGTGGATGGTGAGCGCGCAGAAGCTGCACCCGCCGCTGCAGCCCCGGTTGACCGTGATGCTGCCCTGGATGCTCTGCAGGGCGGGGATCGGCTGGCGGTAGCAGGGGTGGGCCGCGTAGGCGTAGGGCAGCTCGTGGACCCGGTCGAGCTCGGGGGTGGTGAGGGGCTCGGCAGGTGGGTTGACCACCACCGCGCGGCTGCCGTGGCGCTGGACGATCGGACGCCCGCAGTGGGGGTTGGACTCGCGGTACATCACGAGCGTGACCCGGTTGAACGCTGCCGGATCCTGCTTGCAGTCGGCCAGGGAGGGGATCTCCTCGACGCTGTCGCCCTCGGGGATGGCGTCCTTGGCGCCCGCGGCCCAGGCGGTCCCGGGGATGTCTCGGCAGGCCTTGATGTCCTCGCCGGCATCGAGGCGTCGGGCGATCTCCACCACCTGGTGCTCGCCCATGCCGTACACGAGCAGGTCGGCCTTGGCATCCAGCAGGATGGACCCGCGGATGCGGTCCTGCCAGAAGTCATAGTGCGCCATGCGACGCAGCGAGGCCTCGACGCCGCCGATGACCACGGGCACGCCCTTGAAGGCCTGGCGGCACTTCGCGGTGTAGGGGATGGTGGCGCGGTCCGGGCGGCGACCGACGGCGCCGCCACCTCGTTCTTCGGCACGCCGGACGGCGGCACGCTCCGCTTCTTCGGCACGTCGGCAGCGGCACCGCACGCCGCTGCCGTCGCGGCGCTGCTGAGGTACCGCGATCTGGCGTTTGCCGCTCAGGTATTGACCGGTTAGCGAATCCTTGGCGGCGATGATGTT
>JAUHWK010000191.1 GCA_030424555.1 bacterium
GGCGTGACGATCGACCTGCGCGACAGCCTGCTCGTGGCGTTCGGCATCGTGGCGTTGATCATCGCCGTGCTGTTCCGGAGGGTCCGCTACGGCCTGCTGTCCATCCTGCCCAACGTGCTGCCCTTGGGGGTCGCCCTGGGCGCGATGGCGGTGATGGGCTGGACCCTGGAGCCCGGGGCCGCGGTGGTGTTCACGATCTCCGTGGGCATCAGCGTCGACAGCGCGATCCACGTGTTCGCGCGGTTCGACGAGGCGCGCGCAGGCGGAGCCGGCGTGGACGAGGCCCTGCAGGATGCGGTGTTCCACTCCGGGCGCGCCATCCTGATCACCACGCTGATCCTCATCGTGGGCTTCGCGGTCAACGTCGGGAGCTCGGCCCCCGCCACCGCGGCGTTTGGTCGGATCGGCACCACGATCACCGCAGGCGCGCTCATCGCCAACCTGCTGGTGTTGCCCGCCCTGCTCAAGCTCACGACCAAGGATGGGCCCGTCGGGTCTGCCGCGTCGGACCCCGAGTCGGCCTGACACGCAGGGTAGGCCGGGCAGCGAGAGGACGGGGGAAGCGAGGGCGGGAGCGCGCGGGTCAGATCGCCTTGATCTCGCTGTCGCCCCAGATGTCGATGTAGCCCTTCCAGACACCCTCGCAGAGGGCCACCTTGGTGCACTCCTTGCAGGCGTCGGGCGCGTGCTTGAGGTCGAAGCGCTTGCGGTCCTGCCAGTTGAACCGGGCCCGGCCGTCGCCGACCTCCTCGATCCCGAACACCTCACCGTCCTGGCGGACGGAGCAGTCGGTGGACAGGTCGCGGTACTCGCCCATGTACTTCTTGAGCAGGACCTCGCTGTCGCGCAGGGAGGGGGGCAGCGTACACAGCGGCCAGCCGCCGAAGGTGAACGTCTTGTTGGTCCAGTGCTTCTCCATCAGGATGATGCACTTGACCAGGTAGGGCACGGCCTGCTTGAACCGGGGGCTCAGCTCCGGGTTGCCCTCGGAGTAGCCCTCGGGACGCATGAAGTTGAACCGGACGTCGTCCAGGCCGATCTCGTCGAAGAAGAACCGCAGGATCTGCGGCATGTACTTGTAGTTGAGCCCGTTGATCACCGGGTTGACGCTCAGGCCGTCCTTGAGCAGTCCCTGGTCGCGCTTGTCGACCAGCAGGCGGAGGGCCTCGACCTTCTTGGCGAACACCTTGGGGACGCGGGTGATCTCGTCCTCGAGGGCCGGCGTGTGGCCGTGCATCGAGATCGTGGCGCGGGTGAGGCCGGCCTCGACGATGGCGTCGGTGAAGTGGGGGAGGCGCAGCTTGACCGCGTTGGTGGCGATCGCGATGCGGGTGAACCCGAGCTCCTTGGCGTAGGCCACGGAGTCGACGATCTTGGGGTACGTGGTGGGCTCGCCGCCGAGGAAGCCGACCGAGCGGGTGCCGGACTCGTACCAGAACGCGAGCTCGCGGCGCATCTCCTCATACGGCATGTACGAGCGGTCTTCGCGCTTGGGGAGGCCGTCGATGCAGAACACGCAGCGGTTGTTGCAGGCCTTGCCGACGTTGATCTCGACGTTGCGGCGGGTGTCCCGGATCTCGTTGTACAGCTGGTTCTTTCGACCCTCCCGCACCGACTCCTTGGGAACGGGCAGCGGGCTCGTGGGTGCAGCACCGGGCTTGAACAGCGCGTGGGACATCCGGCGGCCTCCTCATCCGACGTCCGATCATAGCGCACGACCGCGCCGATGGCGTGTCCGACGCGCGGATCCTGCCCATCACGGGGGGATCGCGTGGGGGGATGGTTCCGGGTAGGCTGCGGTCGCGGGGCCATGGGGCGCCCGGGGAGGTCGGATGCAGGCGCAGGCACTGGATCTGCCTGGGGTGTTCCGCCTCACGAGTCCGGTCCATGCAGACCGACGGGGGCGGCTGGTCGAGACCTTTCGCCTCGACGCGCTCGCGGCGGTGGGCATCGACGTCGCCTTCGTGCAGCACAACCACAGCCGGTCGGTGCAGCACACCATCCGGGGGATGCACTGGCAGCGCGATCCCGCGCAAGGAAAGCTGGTGACCGTCACCCACGGGGCGGCGTGGGACGTGGTGGCCGAGGTCCGTCCCACGGCCCCGGCGTTTGGCCGCCATGTGGCGGTGCGCCTGGAGCCGGGGATCAGCGTGTGGGTGCCGCCGGGGTACGCCCATGGCTTCTGCGCCCTGGCCCCGGACACCGACGTGATCTACGCCCTGACCGCGCCGTGGGCCGCCGGAGAGGGACGCGGGGTGCGGTGGGACGACCCCACGCTGGCGATCCCGTGGCCCATCAACGACCCCGTGCTGTCCGAGGCCGATCGGGCCCTGCCCTCCCTGACCGACCTGGACCCGGGCGACCTGCCGGTGGTGCGGTGATCCTGTTGTTGGGGGGCAGCGGGCGCCTGGGACGGGCGCTCCTTCGGGCCCGCCCAGGCGGGTTCGTGGCGCCGTCCTCGGGGGCGGTCGACCTCCGCGATGCCGGGGCGGTGCGCACGGCGATGGCGCGGTGGCGTCCTCGGATCGTGCTGCACGCTGCGGGGTTCACGGACGTGGACGGGGCGGCTTCCCGGCGCGCGGAGGCGTTTGCGGTCAACGGCGTGGGGACCGGGCACGTGGCCACGGCGTGCGCGGCGCTGGACGTGCCGCTGGTGTTCCTGTCGACCGACCACGTGTTCGACGGCCGGGGAGGCGCCCCCTACGCGCCGGAGGATCCGCTGGCGCCGGTCAACGCCTACGCCGCCTCCAAGGCGGAGGGGGAGCGACGCGTCCAGGCGTCCGGGTGCCGGGCGGCGATCGTGCGGACGGCGTGGCTCCACGGCCCAGATGGTGAGGACTTCGTCGGCGCGATGGCGGCCCGGGCCCGTCGTGGCCCGATCTGGGCCGTGGCGGATCAGCGGGGCCACCCCACGCCGGTCGACGGCCTCGCCCGGTGGCTGCTCGCCCTGTGCGACGACGCGCCGTCGCAGCCGTGGACCACCTGGCACGCGGCGGGGACCCCTGCGGTGGATCGCGCGACGTGGCTGGAGACCGTCCTTCCGTGGGCCACCGTGCGGCGCACCACCACCGATCGCTTCCCGACGCCAGCCCGTCGGCCCCGAGATGCCCGGCTGGACACGTCGGCCGCGGACGCTGCGTACGGACCGATCCACTGGCGTGACACCCGGTGGCATGTTCTGCGGGAGAACAACACTTCCGACGTGTCCGCCTTGGCGTTCGCGCGCTGACGAGCGCGAGGGTCCAGGGCCTCCCCGCAGCCCTGGATGTCCGATGCGATCCGTGCATGTCTTGCCTTGGACCCTCTCTCTCGCCGCGATGTCCTGCACGCCGTCCGGCGACGATCCGGTCGACACCGATCGCGACGCTGCACAGGCCGCGTTCACGCCGATCGAGGCCTACGATCCGTTGGCGTGGGTCGACCCGAAGATCGGCACGGGCGGGGTGGGGGCGGAGGTCGCCAGCGTGTCGCCGGGCGCCTCGTGGCCCAACGGGATGACCTTGGTGGGGGCTGACACGAGCGACAAGTCGGGGTTCATGGCGCCCTTCTACGTGTGCGCTGGCTACCACGACAGCTACGATCACCTGCGCGCCGTGTCCTTGGTCCACCCGCACGGGATGGGCGTCGTGGACGGAGGGGCCGTGCCGTTCGTGGCCCGCGATGGGTGGGACCCGGCAGACGTGGATCCGATCCTGCCGGTGCTGCGCTTCGACAAGCAGACCGAGGAGGCGACGGCAGGTCGCTGGGCGGGCGATCTTCCCGACGAAGGCGTGGCGATCGAGGCGGTCGCCACCGAGCGGGGCGCGCACATGGTGTTCCGGTTCGACGAGGGGACCGAGCCCGTGGTGGAGCTCGACCTGGGACACCTGCTGCCGGGCAACGAGCTGGGCGCGAGCCACGTCACCCGCGGCGAAGCGGGGGCGTTCTCTGGAGAGCACCGGGTCCGCGGGTCGTACTCGAAGCGGTTCGGGGGCGCGCGGGTCCACTTCGCAGGCCAGTTCGATCCGGCGCCCTCGGGCGGTGGGGTCTGGACGGGACCCGACAACATCACGCCGGACGGCACCGAGGCCTCGGGGGAGGGAGAGGTCACCCCGGGGGCGTGGTGGACCTTCCCGGCGGGCACGCGGGAGGTTCACCTGCGGGTCGCGGTCTCGTACACCGATGTCGACGGTGCGAAGCGGAACCTGGAGGCCGAGCTGGGGACGGTGGACATCGCGGCGCGCCAGGCCGAGGTGGAGCAGGCGTGGCGGGACCGGCTGTCCTCGGTGCGCGTGCGGGGGGGCACCGACCGCCAGCGACGGGTGTTCCACTCCGCGATGTACCGATCCTTGCTGATGCCGTCCCGCCAGGACGACGTGGACGGGCGGTATCGGGGCGTCGACCAAGCGATCCACACGACCGACCACCCGTACTACTCGGACTTCAGCCTGTGGGACACGTTCCGGACGGTCCACCCCTGGTACTTGCTGGCCTGGCCCTCGCTACAGGCCGACATGGACCGGAGCCTGCTGCGCATGACGCGCGATGGGGGGAGCCTGCCGCGCTGGCCCAAGGAGCACGGCTACACGGGCGGGATGATCGGGACGCCGGCGATCCAGGTCCTGGCGGAGTCGTGGCACAAGGGGGTGCTGTCGGGCGAGCTCGCCGACGAGGCGATCGCGGTGGCGATCAAGGCGGCGACCACGCCCCAGCCGGATGCCGGACGCCGGTCGCTGACGACCTGGACCACCGCGGGGGGGTGGATCCCGATCGAGTCGGGCGGTGGCGCGGTCAGCCACGCGCTGGAGTACGCCTGGAGCGATGCAGCGCTGGCCAGCTGGCTGCGGGCGGTGGGCCGCGAGACCGAGGCCGACACCTTGGCGGCCCAGGCGAACAACTGGCGCAACCACTGGGACCCCGTCTCCGGGTTCCTGATCGGACGCTTCGCCGACGGCGCGTTCCGTCCGGAGATCCAGCCCTATGTGTGGAGCGACGACTACGTCGAGGGCAACGCATGGCACTACGTGTGGATGGTCCCATGGGACGTCCCCGGGCTCATCGACGTGCAGCACGGCGGGGACCGGAAGGCCTTTGTCGATCGGCTCGACGCGTACTGGCAGCGCGTGTTCGTCGAGGAGGACGATCTGGTCCCGGACGACGACTACTGGCACGGCAACGAGCCCGTGATGACCAACGCCTTCCTGGCCTCGCTCGCCGGGGCACCCGACCTCACGGCCGACGCCAGCCGGTGGATCCTGGAGCACCGCTACGACGACACACCGGAGAAGGGCCTCGACGGCAACGACGACGCCGGGACCTTGGCCGCGTGGGCGACGTGGTCGGCGATCGGCCTGTTTCCGATCGCGGGCTTTCCCGACCTGGTAGTGGGCTCCCCGGTGTTCGAGCGCGTGGAGATCGATCGGGGAGGGGACGACGTCGTGATCGTCGCGCCGGGCGCGTCGGAGGCGGCGCGATACGTCGGCGCGGCCACGCTCGACGGGGCGCCCCTCACCCGGGCCTCCCTGCGCCAGGACGAACTCGTCGGCGCCGAGCTGGTGTTGACGATGTCCGAGGAGCGCGGCGGGTGGCAGGTCGAGGACTGACGGCACGGTGGATCGCGGGGGCGCTGCTGCTCGGGCTGAGCCTGGGGGCGGTGCGGCCGGTCCACGCCCACCCGCTCGGCAAGGCCCAGTGGTCCCTGCGCACGGCGGCGCGGGCGTCGGGCGACGCGATCCAGGTGTTGGTGGTGGTCGAGGTGCCCTTCGATGACGTCGGCAAGGCGGTGCGGGAGGCGCGGGCGTCGGATGCCTCGACGGACGCCGGCGCGGTGGTGGCGGCGTACGGGCAGGCCCTGCTGGCGCGGATGGCATCCCAGGCCCGCCTGACGATCGACGGGGCGCCGGTGCCGGGGGCGTTCGTTGCGATGGACCACCCGCTCAACGGGCGGGGGAGCGCTGCCGGGGGGTTCTTCACCTGGATCATCACGTTCGAGCCCGCGTCCGCGTGGCCGCTCGACGACGATGTCCTCCTCGAGATCCGCCACACCGGGTTCACCGAGGAAGACCTGGTGTACAGCACCTTTGCGGACGGCGGCGCGCCATGGACGGTCACGGAGGACTCGTCGAAGGCCGTGTTGCCGGATCGGCCCTATGCCTTGGAAGACCCGGCGTTCTGGTCTCCGGACAAGCGCCTGCGCACACTGCGGGCCCGGTTCGTGCGCGGACCCACGCCGTGAGGGGGCGCCCGGGGCGGGGGCTCGCCGTGCTGCTGCTTGGCGTGGTCGGGGCGTGCGGCGAGGGGTCGCCTGCGGGGAGCGATGCGGACTGTGAGGAGAGCCTGCGCGCCGCCTTGCCGGCCCTGTGGGCCGCGTGGGAGGTGCCCGGCGACGAGGTCAGCGTGTGGAAGGCGCTGGCGACGGGGTTGCAGGGACGGGCGCTGACCGAGGCCTACGTCCGGTCCTGGCGGGCGCGGACCCGGGCGACCGCGGAGGGCACCTCGGTGCAGCCCCTGGGCCACGACGTGCAGCAGGTCGTGCCGGTGGCGGGTGCGTCGGCCTGTGTGGCGGACGTGACCTGGACGCTGCGGGTCGTGCTGTCCCACGACGACCACGCCCACCCTCGGGCGCTGCGGCACCGGGCGCGGCTGTCGGCGGAGGCGGGTCGGATCGTGCAGGTGGTGCCCCTCGCGATCGACACGCTGCCTGCGCGGACGGCCGACCCCTTCCTCACCGAGGCGGACGCGGGCGGGTACCTGCTCGCGGAGGAGCTGATGGCCGCGGGCTTCCTCGACTCCGACGCGGGGGATGGGGGAGGCGGCCCATGACGCGGGCGGTGCGGGCTGAGGGGCTGACGATCGGCTGGCCGGGCGGGTTCACGCGGTCGGTGGATCGCTTCGAGGTGGCGTCGGGCGGGCACGCGGCGGTGGTGGGTCCCAGCGGCTGCGGCAAGAGCACCCTGTTGGCGGTGCTGGCCGGGGAGACGACCCCGCTGGCGGGCACGGTCGAGGTGATGGGGGAGCGCCTGGACCGGATGGGGGATCGGGCGCGCCGGGCCTGGCGGGTGCGGCACGTCGGACGGATCCTCCAGGAGCGGGCGCTGCTCGACGCGCTGTCGGTTCGGGACAACGTGGAGCTGCCCTACCGGCTCCATCCGGCCCTGCGCTGGACGCCTGCGGTGCGCACCCGGGCCCTGGACGCGCTGGCGGCGCTGGGGCTCGACGACAAGGCGGACCGGGCGCCCGCGACGCTGTCGACGGGGGAGCGTCAGCGTGTGGCCGTGGCGCGGGCGTTGATCACCGAGCCGGGGCTGGTGCTGGCGGACGAGCCCACGACGGGGCTCGATCCGGGGCGACGGGACGCCGTGGTGGCGATGCTGCACCGGGCGGTGGAGGCCCGGGGCGCGACGCTGGTGCTCGTCACCCACGATCCGACGGTGGCGGCGACCTGCGCCTCGTCGCTGGATCTGGGGCGCGCATGAGGACGGTCCGGGATGTGGTCGGCCTGGCGCTCGCCGGGGTGCGGCATCGGTGGGGCCGGGCAGCCTTGCTCGCGCTCGCCCTGTCGTGGACCGTGGCGATCCCCGCGGCGCTGGCGCCTGCAGGGGCCACGCTGTCCCAGCGATGGGGCCAGGCCGCCGCCACGGTGCCGGTGGTGGTCGGGGCGCG
>JAUHWK010000692.1 GCA_030424555.1 bacterium
GGGCTACTCCGCCCAGTGGGACCCCCGCCTCGCGGGCTTCATCCAGGGCCTCAAGGACCCGGCGCGCGGCTTCTCCCAGCGCTACATCGGCAGCCTCGTGGCCGACTTCCACCGCAACCTGCTCAAGGGCGGGCTGTTCATGTACCCGGCCACCACCTCGTCTCCGCAGGGCAAGCTGCGGCTGATGTACGAGGGCATCCCGCTCGCGTTCATCGCGGAGAAGGCGGGCGGGGCAGCCACCGACGGCCAGGGTGCCATCCTGGATCGACAGCCCCAGGCGCTGCACGAGCGCACCCCCTTGGTGATCGGCAACGCCGATCTCGTCGCCGAGGCCACCGAGCGCCTGTCCGCGGGAACCGCGGCGGCCCACGCCTCCTGATCCCGTCCCCACACCACGATCGCGCGGTGGTCCCGGAGCCCGGGACCGGTGCCGTGGTGCGTTAGACATCCCCCGACCGCCGGAGCCTCCATGGCCTGCCACGCTCGTTCGGAACTCGCGCTCCTCGGTCTCGCCGACGTCGGCGGCCGCCTCCCGTTCGAGGAGCCCGGCGTCGCGCCGAACTACGCGCCGAGCTGGACCTTCCGCATCGAGCACGCGGACGTCTCGCTGGTGGTGCATCCGTCCGAGCGCCGGTGGGAGGGCCGGATCGCCCTGTCGATCACGCCGCTGGCCACCTGGTCGGGCGTCGCCCGGCTGGATGCCGAGGACCTGACGCTGGACGCCGTGGAAGACGGAGAGGGCCATCCGCTCGCGTGGCGGCAGGGGAGCGACCACCTGGAGATCGAGGCGGGGGACGCCCGCACGCTGGTGATCCGGTTCCGAGGCAAGGATCCGCGCGCCGGTCTCTACTTTGTCGGCCCGGACGAGGCGCACCCCGATCGGTCCCTGCAGGCCTGGACCCAGCTGCAGGACGAGGACGCCCACTTCGTGTTCCCGTGCCTGGACCATCCGCGGGTGCGGCACCCCTGGACCCTCACGCTGGACGCGCCCGAGGGCATGACCCTCCTGAGCAACGGCGTCCGCCTCCGCGAGGAGACCATCGGCGGTCGGACCGTGGCGGTGTGGCGACAGGATCGCCCGGCCCCCGCGTACCTGATCTCGTTCGTCGCCGCGCCGCTGGACGTCCACGAGGGCGGCGAGGCCGCTGTGCCGGTCCGCTACCTGGTCCCGCCCGGAACCCCGGTCGACCGCGTCACCCGCTCGATGCAGCGCACGCCGGAGATGATCGCCTGCTACGCGGACTGGACCGGCGTGCCGTACCCCTGGCCCCGCTACGATCAGGTGGTGGTCCACGACTTCGTGTTCGGGGGAATGGAGAACACCGGCTGCACCACCATGACCGAGCTGTTGTTGGTGGACGAGCGGGTGGGGCCCCACTGGGATGCGGAGGGCTTGGTGTGCCACGAGCTGGCCCACCAGTGGTTCGGCGACCTCGTCACCTGCCAGGACTGGTCGCAAGCCTGGCT
>JAUHWK010000192.1 GCA_030424555.1 bacterium
TCGATGCCACAACACCTCGGTCGTGATCGGGCCAGACGGCCACCTGGTCGGGGCGTACCGGAAGATTCACCTGTTCGACGTCGACGTCTCCGACGACGTCCGGTTCAAGGAGTCGGACACGGTCGCCCCTGGGGACGGCGTCGTGGTGGTCGATGTCGGCTTCGCCCGCATCGGCCTGTCGATCTGCTACGACCTACGCTTCCCGGAGATGTACCAGGCGCTCGTCGCCGCAGGCGCCCAGGTGATCACGATCCCCAGCGCGTTCACGCTGCACACCGGCAAGGACCACTGGCGTCCGCTGGTCCGCGCGCGCGCGATCGAGACCCAGTCCTTCGTGATCGCGCCCGGACAGGTGGGCCGTCACGACGACTCCGGCCTGCGCAACTCGTGGGGCCACAGCCTGATCGTCGACCCGTGGGGCGCCGTGCTCGCCGAGGCCCCCGATGGCCCCGGGATCGCCCTCGCGGAGGTCGACGTCACCCGATGCGACGCGGTGCGGCACGGCATGCCGGTTCGCGCGCACCGACGCCCGGACCTGTTCCGCCTCTGACAGCCCGGCTCACGCCCGTCCGATCCGGGCCGCGATCCGGCGCACGCCCTCGCGCACCACGTCCGGCGCGGCCGACGTGAAGCACACCCGGATGTGGGTCGGGTACGGACCGAAGCTCGTCCCAGGGCTCACGAGCACGCCCTGACGCAGCAGGTCGATCAGCAGGACATCCAGCGGCTCACCCCCGAGGGCATCCGCCACGTCGACGAACAAGAAGGTGCTGCCTTCTGGGCGGGGGACCCCGAGAAGGTCCGCTGCCTCCGCACCCAGCGCTTCGTACGCGGCACGGGCCTGCACCAGCCACGCATCCCCTGCCGGACCCAGCGCACGCAGCGCGGCGGTCTGGGCAGGTCGGGACGCACAGTACGTCCCGTAGGTCTGCATCCGGGCCACCGCCCGCGCGACCGGCGCCGGCGCCACGACCCACCCCACCCGGTAGCCCGCCATGCCAAAGCCCTTGCTGCACGAGTACGCACTCACCACCCGGGACGGATCCCGCGCGCGCACCGAGGTCGTCCGGCCGTCGAACACCAGCCCATCGTAGACCTCGTCCGAGATCACCCACCACCCGCGCGACGCCGCCAGCGCGACCACCGCATCGAGGGTCTCCTCCGACCAGACCGCCCCCGTGGGGTTGCCCGGCGTGTTGACGTACACCGCGACCGTGCGGTCCGTGGCCCGCGCCGACAGGGCCTCCACCGCCGCCTCGGGACCATCCACTGCCAGCCACGGCACAGAGACCGGCACCGCCCCCTGCACCCGCACGCCCCCCGCGAACAGCGGCCACGCGGGGACCGGCACCAACACCTCGCCACCGTGAGGCACCAGCGCGCCCACCACCGCCGACAGCCCGCCGGTGGCGCCCGGCGTCACCACGACCTCCTCGGGGACGGTCGGGACCCCCGTGCGGCGAACCAGGCGCTCCGCCACCGCCGCGCGCAGCGACGGCAAGCCTGGGACCGGCGCATACCGGCTGGCGTCCGGATCGTCGGACAGCACGGCGTCGTCTGGCCCACAGCCTTCCGGCGGCGCCAGCCAGGTGTCCCCGACGTGCAGCGGATGGATCGGCCCGTCCGGCAGCGGGTGCTTGGCGAGGAGGGTCGCGAACACGCTGTCGGAGACGGCCTGCACGCGGGGTGCGAGCGGCGGGGTGGACACAGCGGCCTCCATGGGTCCGGGTGACGGCCACGGGAGGGCCGAGCGAGGGCACGGCGGCGTCAGGCGGCCAGCGCGACCACGTAGATCAGGTAGGCCCCGGCGAGCAGCGCCCCCTCCGTACGGCTGACGACGCGCCCCCGCAGCACCACCGGCACCAGCAGCAGCGCGACGAGCGTCGCGACCATCGCGTCGAAGAACGGACCGTCCGACGCGGACTCGAGCGGGTGGATGATCGCGGCGAGGCCCAGCGCGAGCGCCAGGTTGAGGATGTTGCTCCCCAGGGCGTTTCCGACCGCCATGTCGGCCTCGTCCCGCACGGCGCTGACCACCGACGTGGCGAGCTCGGGCATCGACGTGCCGAGCGCCACCACCGTGACCCCCACCACGCGGTCGTCGATCTCCAGCCAGCGCGCGATGGTCACCGCACCGTCGACGAAGAACTGGCCGCCGCCGATCAGCAAGGCAAGCCCTGCCACCAGCAGCGCCGCGTTGGTCCACGGATCGGAGCGGGTTGGCAGCTCCTCGACGTCTTCGAGGTCCACGGCAGCCCGTCCCGACAAGGCGTCGCGCACCAGCCACAGGTTGTAGCCGACGCCCATCGCGACCAGCACGCTCCCCTCGATCCGGTTGAGCACCCCGTCCCACAGCATGCCCAGCAGGGCCACCTGCATCGCGAGCAGGACCGGGACCTCACGGCGCATCAGCTCGCGGCCGACAGCCAGCGGGACGACGATGGCACAGGTGCCGAGGACCAACGCGATGTTGGCGATGTTCGACCCGTTGATGTTGCCCAGGGCGACATCGGGGTTGCCGTCGATCGCGGCGGTCACGCTCACGACGATCTCCGGCATGCTCGTGCCGAATGCGACGATGGTGAGGGCGACGATCATCACGGGGACGTCGAGCGCGAGGGCGAGCCGACCAGCGCCGCGGACCAGCAGCTCCGCGCCGGCCAACAGCATGCCCAGGCCCACCAAGAACGACAGGACGCCCACGTACGCTCCAACACCGCCGTGTCGGTACCCCGGCAGCCGGCGGCACGCAGCGCCAGAACGATCGGATCAGTCCGCGAGACCGTCCTGGCTGCCCGCGTCCGCGAAGGCCGTGCGCCACCGACGCGACCGCGCGACCTCGGCCCGGAAGGCGTCGGCCGAGGCCTGTGCCGCCTCCTCCGACCATCCCAGGCGACGGGCCAGGCGTCCCGCCACCGCCTCCGCCGCCGACAATCCCTGATCTGCTGCGCGGAAGTACAGCTGGGTGCGCCGCACCAGCACGTCCGCCACGGACACCGCCATCTCCTCCTCCACCGCGTGATCGACCTGGGCGAGGATGTCGGGACGGTCGGGCACGAGGCGCGCCGCCAGCGCCGGATCGGCCGCCACACGCACCGCCACATCGACCGCCCGTGTGCCGTAGATCCCGACGAGGTTGGCCGCCGTGGGGGCATCCAACCGACCAGACGCCGCGTCGCGCACCCGCGTGAGCAGGCGAGACAGGTCATCGTCCTCGGGCCACCCCACCGCGCCCGGCAAGGGCTCGAGATCGGTGTGGGCTGCGCGCAGGGTGGGCGGCAAGCGGCCGGCGAGCCGCAGCAACTTGACCGCGTGGTCGACCACCTCCGCGGCCATCGCCCGGTACGTGGTGAGCTTGCCCCCGGCGATCGTGATCAGGCCGTCGGCCCCGACGACGATCTCGTGCTCCCGGCTGACCGCCGACTCGTCCATCCCGTTGGTGGACGGCGGTGCGATCAACGGACGCAGGCCCGCCCAGGTGCTCCGGACGTCCTCCGCGGTGAGCGCAGCCCCGGGGAAGTAGGCGTTGGCGGCGTCGAGCAAGTACCGGACGTCCTCTGCGGTCGTGTAGACCTCGGCGGGATCGCCCTGGAAGTCCGTGTCGGTCGTGCCCACGTAGGCCTGATCGCCCCACGGGATCGCAAACAAGACCCGGCCGTCTTCGGGGTGCAGGCACACGACCGCGTGGTCCACGGGCAGGCGCTCGGCATCGACGACGAGGTGAACGCCCTTAGTGGGGCGCAGCAGTCCGGGACCGTCGGTCGGGGCGTCCTTGCCCAGGGCGATGGTGCGGTCGGTCCAGGGACCGGTGGCGTTGACCACCGCGGCCGCCCGAATCGTGCGCGTGCCGCCGTGGACGTGGTCCTGGACGGTCGCGCCCCGCAGCCGACCGTCCTCTCCGTGGACGAACCCCGTGACGGCGCAGGCGTTGACCACCAGCGCCCCCCGGGTGGTCGCGTCGATCGCGTTCTCCAGCGTGAGCCGGGCATCGTCCGTGGCGCAGTCGTAGTACAGCGGCGCGCCGTGCAGGCCGTCCTGCCGCAGCAGCGGCTCGACCTTGGCGACCTCCGCAGGCGACAGGCGGGAGTGCCGGCGCGGGCTTCGGAACAGGCTGAGGCCCTCGTACACCCACAAGCCCGTGTTGATCATCCACAGCGGCTGGCGGCTCCCGTCGAACACCGGGAACAGGAACCCGAGCGGGTGGACGAGGTGGGGCGCCACGTCGGACAGGATCCGGCGCTCGCTGACCGCCTCGAACACAAGCCGCAGCTCGAGCTGCTCGAGGTAGCGCAGGCCGCCATGGACCAGCTTGGAGCTCCGGGAGGACGTGCCAAAGGCAAAGTCTCGCGCCTCGACCAGCGCGACGGACAGCCCGCGCATGGCGGCGTCGCGGGCGATGCCGCACCCTGTGATGCCGCCCCCGATGACCAGCAGATCCACCGGCTCGTCGAGCCGCGACCACATCTCCGCGCGCGTGGGCATTGCCGCCTCCAGACGTGGTCGGCGCGTAACCCGCACACCGTCGGTGCCCCCCTGTGCGGGCCGAGGTCAGGGAGTGCGTGGCCCCCACGGCACGGGCGCCCCGGAACGGATGGCGTCGAAGTGCTCCCGGCCGATCGCGGCTTCTCCTGTGTGCACGCACCGCGCGTACGCGTCCGCCTCGCGCGTCGCGGCGTCATCGTGGAACGCATCGACCGTGTCGAGCACGGCGCGCTTGAACGCCGCGTTGGCGGTCGGCGACCGGGTGGCGGCCCGCGCGGCGAGGCGACGGGCCTCGGCGAGGGCGCCCGCAGCGTCGTCTGCGAGATGGTCCACCAGCCCGAGCGACAGGGCCCGCGCCGGGTCCAGCGGCTCGCCGGTCATCCCCAGCCACAAGGCGGCGCGTGGACCGATCCGAGACCACAGCGTGCCCGTGCCACCCGCCCCCGGCACGATGCCCAGGCCGGTCTCCGGCAAGGCGAAGCGCGCCCCGGGCGAGGCCGAGACGTGGTCGGCCGTGAGCAAGAACTCCGTCCCCCACCCGAACGCCACCCCGTCGACCACGACCGCGTGAAACACCGGCACCCGGCGCAGCGCTGTCAGGATGGTGCGCTGCCGGTCCACGTGCGCGAGGACATCCGCTTTGGTCCACCCGCGCCGCTCCGCCACGTCGGCCCCGGCCACGAAGATCGGCGTGCCTCGCCGGCTGCGTTGGTCGCTCCAGGTGATCCACGCCCGGACGTCCGGATCGGACTCGAGCGCCGCGGCAAACCGGGCCAGCGCGTCCAGCACGGCCAGCCCGATCTCGTTGGCCTTGCCGTGGTTCAGGCGCAGCTCCACACGCTGGCCATCGTCGGACACCGTGACGTGCAGGGGGTCGAAGGATGCGGGATCGATCATGCCGGTCTCCAGATCAGAACGCGCCGGGCGGCGGGAGCGTGGGGGCGGGCGCATCGTCGCCCACCAAGGCCACACTGGCGGCGATCCGGTAGACGGCGCCGGCCGTGGTGCCCTGCGAGCTCCCCGCGGTGGGCGTCCCGGTGCCCATGTACTGGGCCTGCCGGACCTGCCCGGTCTTCGGGTCGAACATCCAGCTGCCGTCGACCTGCACCGCCATCATGTCGCGCAGGTTGTCCCCCTGCTCCACGCCCCACCCGAGCGTGCCCCGGCCACTGTAGGCGTACACGATGCCCGCCGGGGTGTCGGCGGCGTGGGTGACAGTGAGCTCGGCGCCGCCGACGGTCCCTCCGGCCATCGAGGGCAGGCCCAGCACCAAGGACTCCCGCTGCGTCCAGCGCTGATCCGCGGTCGATCCCTGCTTCGGAAGCGTGATGTCGAGCGGCGAGACCGCCCGCACGATCATCTCCCGCATCACCTGGTGGATCACCTGCTCGCGCACGGTCTGCTTGGACACGCCCTCGAGGTCCACCCGGCGCACCCGACCATCCCGCATCACGTCGAGCTGGATCGTGGCCGACTCGAGCATCGTGGTCCAGGCCTCCGCGACCGCCGGGACCTTGTCCGCGGTCCCCGGATCCGGCCGCCCGCGCACCGAGGCGTCGTCGATGGCACAGTGGACCTCCGTCCCCCGCTTGCCCAGGGCATACGCGCCCGTGCAGGTCGCCAGCAGGTCGATCCGGAAGCCGAGGACCATGCCGTCCACGTTGCGAACCGCCCACATGGGCAGGACGTTGGGCGTGATCACGTCGGCCTTGAACAGGTACCGGCGGCTCTCCCCCACCGCCCAGGTCACCGAGGGCCCCTCAGGCGGCTTGGCCCAAGACACCGCGGTCGCCGTGAGGAACCCGAACACGCCCATCGCCTGCAGCCCGCGCCACGCCATGCCCACCTCCGCTCGGGTGCCCGAGCGCACCCCGTGGGGCCAAGCGCGTAGCACGGGAGGACCGGCGCGGTGGGGCCGCCACACAAGACGAACCCGCCGTGGACAACCACCCCGAGGCGCGGATCCTACAGGCGTCCACCGAATCCGACGCGCAGCCACGCGGTCGCGAGCGGCTGCTTGTCGTCGATGATCGGGTCCTTCCAGGTGGTGTTGGGCCCGAAGGCGCCGCCCACCGCGATGCGGAAGTAGTTGCCGTGGTCGTCCACCGGGATGCCGGCCAGGATGCGGCCGCCGTACATCGCGTGCCCAGGCGACATCCACCCGGCGGTGCCGAGGATGGCCAGCGTGGCGGTGCGCTTGGTGGGACGCAGCGCGTACACCCCGAGACCGCCCCAAGGGTTGGCGAACACGCTGGCGTAGCGGTTCTCGTCGCCGTTGCCCCAGGCGATCGTGCGGCCCGGCGTGGTGTGGACATCGACCCCTGCCGCCACCACGAAGTAGCTGATGCCGACCTCGACATCGACCGCGGCCGTGGCCGAGAACCCGAGCCCCGTGGCGCCCGGATCGTCCACGACGTCGCCGTCGTTGAGCTCGGTGAAGATCGGCGTGGCCGAGTCACCCCCGATCGCGATCAGGCTGCCGACCCCGAGCTCTGCGCCGAGCACGACGGTGACGAGCTGGTTGTCCTTGAGGGCCGCGCCCGCCGCGTACGCGATGATCTCGACGCGGTTGCCGTCGAGGGCCGCGAGGTAGAGCTGGCCGTCGTAGTGCTCCGCGATCCGCATCGCGGCGAGGTCGAGGGTGTCGGGCATGCCAGAGCGCTTGCCCGCCAACACCCGCTCCCGCGTGGCGGCGAGGTCCTCGGCGCCCACGGCGGAAGGCCAGGCCGAGGCCTGCCCCGGGGCCAGATCCACGACCTGGCGCCCGTGGACGACGTCGCCCCGCACGCTGTGCAGGAAGTGGCGTCCGGGGGGCAGCTCCACGATGCCAGGCGTGACGGCCCGGCCATCGACGAACACGTCCCCGATGCCCTCGGGCACCTCCAGCGAGGCCTTGGGCAGCGACTCGAGGACCTTGGCGACCTCTTGGTAGTGGACCCAAGCCGTGCCATCGACGAGGTCGGCGCGATCCGCCTTGCCGCCGGACAGCGCGAACGCGTCGACCCAGGCGGCCGGCATCGCCTTGCCGTCGTGGGTGAACCGCAACGAGGCGGCCGACTCCGTCGTCGGGAACAGCTCGGGATCGA
>JAUHWK010000693.1 GCA_030424555.1 bacterium
TGAACCCCGCCGCGTCGAGGGCCGCACGAATGCGTCCCACCCGGCCATCCATCATGTCGGACGGCGCGACGATGTCCGCGCCTGCACGGGCCTGACACACGGCCTGGGCGACCAGCGCATCCAAGGTCCGATCGTTGTCGATCTGGCCGTCGACCACGATGCCGTCCTGTCCCAGGCTGCTGTAGGGATCGAGCGCGACGTCGGTGATCACCGCGAGCTCAGGGACGGCCTCCGCGAGGGCGGACACCACCCGCGGGATCAGGCCGTCGGGGTTGTGCGACTCGGCCCCGTCCTCGGTCTTGAGCGCGTCGTCGATGTAGGGAAACAACGCGATCGCTGGGATGCCCGCGGCGTACGCGCGCCGGGCCTCCTCGACCAGGCGGCGCTCCCCAAGGCGGGCCTGCCCTGGCATCGACGCGATCGGCTGGTCGGGTCCGTCCCCCGCGAACACAAAGAAGGGCTGGATCAGGTCCTGGGGACCGATCCGGTGCTCGGCCACCAGGGCCCGCACGGCCCCTCGGGTTCTCAGGCGTCGTGGACGATGGACGGGAAACGGCATCGAGACCTCCGGCAGGCCCCGTCACGCCCCACCCGTCCCTTGTCCAGCCCCCTCGGTGGACGAGGACGGCTCGCTACACGAACACCCGCGTGGACACCAGCAGATCGACGACGGCCCGGATCGCCGCCCGCAGGTCGGCCGGCGCCGGCGGATCCGAGGCGTCCAGCACCCCGAGGTCCACCACCTCGACGAAGGCGGGCTCCCGTCCCTCGAACCCCGGCGTGGGCCAACGCTGGGCATCCGGCAGCACCCCGTCGACCGCGAGATCGGCCGTCTGGGCATCCAGCCACACCACGTGTGCCCACGGGATCGTCTGCACCACCTCGGTGTCGAGGAAGGCGTGCTTGAGGTCCCGCCCGATGCGGTCCTCGCAGTCGGCCGGCCCCCAGGGACCGGGCTCCGCCGTCCGTCCGCCGATCCATCCCCCGACCGACACCACCGCCGCGACCCGATCCCGGAGCCCCGCGTCGTCGGCCATCACCGCCAACAGCACCGGTGCCGCCGACCCGGTCGCGCCCAGGATCCAGCGACGGTCGTCCTCCGCCGTGCGATCGGCCAAGCGCGCGCCCAGCACCGTCTTGAGGCGCTCGAACGCCAACAGCGACCACGCGCCCCCCCACACCGCGACCGCGTCCCACACCAGCGGCGATGCGTAGGCTTCCGCGTCGAGCACGCCCTGGAGTGCGGCGAGCGTGCGGACCGCGGGATCGTCGCGCCCCAGCAGGGTCCCCAGATCGACGACCTCCTGGGCCCCCGCGGTCCCGTCGACAGGCCCCCCCTGTCCGCGGATCCACAGCCACCGCAGCCGCCACCGCGCCTCCGCTTCTTCCGCCGCATGCCCATCGGCCAACGCTGCGTCGTCGAACCGAGGCCCGAGGCGTGTCCTCGGGCGCACCAGGTCAG
>JAUHWK010000193.1 GCA_030424555.1 bacterium
CGACCCGCTCGACCTGACGCCGAACTTCGACCCCACGGTCCAGTTCGACACCGCCGCGGGTGAGGTGTCCCACGTGACCCTCACGACCGCTGGCACGGTCCGCGTGTGCGGTGGCACCCACTCCGGGTCCCTCGATGCCCTGACCGGTGGCCCGGTGGCGATCGAGGCGAGCAGCGCGTTCCCGCGGCCCGTGCTCTCCGAGTTCACCCTCCGGATGGCAGGGGGCTCGCTGACCGGGGTCGCGCTGGAAGACGCGTGGGTGACGTTCCGGGATGCCGCCGTCACCCTGGACGACGTCACCGCAGACAACACCCAGATCTCGCTCAGTGCGGGCGGCGACCTGGTGGTCGAGGACAGCGCCTTCACGGGGTCGTCCATCCTTGCCAACCCGGGTCTCGACCTCCAGCTCCGGCGGGTCACGGTGGACGGCCGCAAGAGCCTCGCCTTCCTCACCGACCTCAACCAGCTGAGCCCCGACCTGGCGCCGAAGACCGTGTTTGCAGAAGACCTCACGGTCGCCAACACGCCCCTGTCCTACGCCAACTTCCAAGGCACGCTTCGCGATGTCACCACCGGCGTCGCTGGCTCCCTGGGCACCTGGACCTCCCTCGATGTGGATGGCTGGACCACGTCGTTTGGGGGCGTCTCGGTCATCGGCACCCACCACCCGGGCTCCACCGCCGTCCTCAAGGACGTCTCGGGCACCATCGACAGCCAGTTCGTCTACTTGGTGAACCTGACCTCGGCGATCCTCACCGATGTCGACCTCGAGGCTGGGCCCAACAACGCGCGGTTCCTCGACGTGATGGACGTCGCCGCCCTCACGGGCTCCAACGTCACCTTCGAGGGCAATGACAACTCGACCATCCAGGCGACCAACCTCTCGGCGGCCACGGTGTCGTTCACCGACACCACCTTCGTTGCCCCGACCGGGACATCGGCCAACCCCTCGCGCTTCCTGTACCTTGGCGACAACACCACCACGACGCTCACCCGCACCAGCTTCGACGGGGGCGGTCAGGTCGCAGGGGTGACCATGCGGGGGCGCCAGATCGAGGTCTACGACAGCACCTTCACCCGCCTCATCACGAAGGGAACAGGCAACACCGGCGCCCATGGCGCAGGGCTCCAGCTCTTCGGCGAGCAGGACGGTGTCAACGTGATCGACGGCACGACCTTCACCGACAACACCAGCTCGCAGAACGGCAGCGCCATCGTCATCATCCGGGGCAGCCTGGGCCTCATCGACAGCACCCTTTCGGGCAACGTCGCCCCGCCCGACAGCTCGACCTACAGCTCGGCGCTCTACGTGGACAGCGCCGCCTCCGCGACGCTCACCCGCACCACCCTGGCGAACAACACCGGCCGGAACTTCGCGGCCTTGCGCGTGGTGGGGACGGCCAGCATGACCGACGGCGCCATCACGGGCCACAGCTCGGTGTTCTCCAACGGCGCGGCCGTGGGCCTGTCGAGCAGCGGGGTCCTGACGCTGACCAGCGTCGATCTCGGCGACATCAGCGACGACAACAGCCCCCACGACATCGGCCTGACCGACCAGGTCCACCACGACGTCGACGGCACCCTCAGCGGCACCCTGGTCTGCACCGCAGGCGGGTCCTGCGTCGTGCCCTGAGGGCGCGCTGGGCGCGGGTGCTCGCGGCGATGGGGCGTGGGAGGAGGGCGTGTCCCAGGGCGGGCCGCCCGCGAACCCTGCTGGCGGCGCCGACGGACGAGATGAAGGTGGTGGTGGAGGAGACCCATCTCGTGGTGGCGGATGGCCTGGCGTTCGCTGGCTCACCAACGGCCCTCCGCAGGACGGCAGGCGGGCCCGCGTTCGGCCGCCCGAGACGCTGCGAGAGCGCCGATCAGGCAAGGCTCCCGTCCCGCGTCGGGCGGTCCTCGCCCGTGGCTGCGTCGCTCGTCCCTCACGTGCCTCGGCACGCTCGGTCCTCGCTTCTTGCCTCGAACGAGGCCTGCCTCGACGCGGTCGGTCCGCCTACAGCGAGTTTGCCCGTTCGGCGCTCTAGGATCGCGTCGTGGTCTGGGCCGTCGCCCACACGAGTCGTCGCTTCGGGTGCTGGGTCGCTCGGCGCGTGCCGAGAGACGCCGAGTCGCGGAGCCAGGCGATCGGTTCGAGTCCCGCCTCGGCACTCGGCCCAAACGTCGCGATGTCCCGCGTCGACCGGTGGGAAGTCGGGACGCCCCCAGCAGGACTCGAACCTGCGACCGCCGGCTTAGAAGGCCGATGCTCTATCCAGCTGAGCTATGGGAGCGTGGCCGTCCGGTAATCCACCCGATCCCGAAACGACAGCGCCCCCGCGTCTGCCAGTCGTGGGACGGGCGGAGGCGGGGGCGGGGTTCGCGGACCGGACGCCGGGCGGACCGACGCCTGGGCCGGGACCGGTCGGACGGTCAGGGGCTCTGGGTGGTCATGCAGGCCATGGTCTCGGCGAACTTCTTCGCGTCGCCCTTATTGGCCTCGCCACTGTGGAACGCCTCGGCGCCCTTCATCACGCGGAACGCCTTGATCGGCTGCGTGAGCATGGCGGCCTCCTCGTCGCTCAGGGTGAGCGGGACGTCGTAGTGGGTGACCGACACGCCCATGATGTAGACGTTGGTCGGGCCCACCTGGGCCGACGAGGTGAGGTTCATCGTGGAGCCGTCGGCCAGCATGACCTCGACCACGGTGCCCGCCGCGAGGACGTTGGTGGTGGTGGCGGTGAACGCGCCGTAGCCACCGCCGGCGTTGAAGCCGAGCTGGAGCGACCAAGCGTCGCCGACCTTCTTGATCTTGAGATCGCCCTTGTCGAACGAGCGGGTCAGCGCGAACGCGTCCTGCTCGGACTTGACGCCCTTGCAGGGGTCCTTGACCTTCTTGCCGCCCGCAAAGGCGGGGCTGGCGAACAGGGCGGTGGCGAGCATCAGGCTGGTAAGGCGCGACATGGATCCTCCTGGGGTGCGCTCATGGACATCGGCGAGCACGGGTAACGTTGACGATACGCTGCGTCGCCCCTCCCGGATGCTACGCCGCGTCGTCGGGAGCAACCCGTTGGGCCACGTGGGTCATCCCCGTCGGCGAAGTGCGAGGGCTGGCAGCAGCAGCAGCGCGAGCCCGGGGACGCCCTGCCCACCGCATCCTTCGCACTGCGCCACGCGGAACCGCTCCTCGGAAAATGCACGGCCATCCGAGTCCAGACCGTCGACACCGCTTCCCGACGCGTCGCCGGACCCGTCGCCCGACGAACCGCTCCCCGAGCTGCCGCTGGTCGCACCGCTTCCGCCCGAACCGGATCCCGAGCCCGACCCCGATCCCCCGGCGTCCGGGTCGCACGCATCGCCGAGGCCGTCGTCGTCGGCGTCCTCCTGGAACGGGTCGGGATCGTCGGGACACACGTCGCACGCGTCCCCCACGCCGTCGTCGTCCCGATCCTCCTGGAGCAGGTCGGACTGGTTCGGACACAGGTCACACAGATCCCCGCGCCCGTCGCCGTCTGCGTCCGCCTGGCCGGGGTTGGCGACGGTCTGGCAGGTGTCGCACAGGTCGCCGACGCCATCGCGGTCCTGGTCCGCCTGGCCGTCGTTGCGGTCCGCGGGGCAGTTGTCGCAGGCGTCCCCCAGGCCGTCGCCGTCCCCGTCGATCTGGCCGGGGTTGGCCACGGCCGGGCAGTTGTCGCACAGGTTGCCCACCCCATCCCCGTCGTTGTCCGCCTGGCTCGCATCGGCGATGGCGGGGCAGCCGTCGTCGTCGTCGATCACGCCGTCGTCGTCGCGGTCGAACGCGTAGTGGGCGATGTCCTCGATGAAGGCGGTGTCTGCGAACGCGGCGTCGTCGCCCACGTCGTACGCCCACACCCCGGCCCGTCCGGGCCCGAGTGGTGCGGGGTCGTCCACGTCGATCAGCAGGGTGCCGTGCAGCGACGCCTTGAGGTTGGCGCCCCGGCGCTCCAAGCGCATCTCGCCGCCGCCGAACCGAGAGAGCCCGTCCACGTCGGCCACCTCACCGAGCACGGAGACCGCGGTGCCGTCGACCCGCAGCAGCCACACCGTGGGGTCGTCCGGCTCGTCGAGCACGGCGGGGACAGAGTTCTCGGAGTGCAGGAACAGGTAGTAGGCGCCGACGCCATCGTGGGACAGCACCACGCCGATCGCGTCGTCGTCCTCGTTGCCGAGGCCCGCCACCACGCCGGCGCTGACGAGGTCGGGACCGCGGACGATCCAGTTGTCGCACGGACCGCCGTCGCCGAACGCGCCGCCCGCGTCGTCGGTGCGGGGCACCATGTGGCCCCCGAAGTTCGAGCCCTTCCACGGGTCGGCCGCGTAGCCATGGGTCCAGCCGTTCGCCCCCGACACGTTCTGGTTGTTGGTCCAGCTGGTCTGGCTCCACTGCTCGATGGGGCCGGCGGACGCGGTCCCGGAGACCAGGACCGTGAACAGGAGGAGCGTGCGGGGGGAGGGAGGCATGGGTCGGGACCTCTGGATGGGATCCATCGAACCCTGTGCAGCGTTCAGACGCAACACCCGCTGTGTGTGGGGCGTGTCGTCTCCGGGCGATCCTTGCCGATGGGGGGCATGGTGTGTAGAGCCCCACGCTGGTGTGACGGAGGCGAGATGTTCGAAGCGAGCGAGATCAAGCGGCTGATCGAGGAGACCCTCCCCGACTGCACCGCCATCGTCCACGACGACGCCAACGACGGCGAGCACTTCAGCGCGCGCGTCACCTCCTCCGCGTTCGTGGGCCAGGCCCTCCCCGCGCAGCACCGTCTCGTGTACGGCGCGCTGGGCGAGCGGATGGGCCGCGAGATCCACGCGCTCGCGCTGCGTACCTACACGCCGGACCGCTGGCCCGGCACCTGACCCCCTGGAGTTCCCATGTCCGACCGTGACGTGCAGTCCGAGATCGACGCCCTGGTCAAGGGCACCCCCGTGGTCCTGTTCATGAAGGGCTCGCCCGACTTCCCGCAGTGCGGGTTCTCGATGCGCGCCTCCCAGATCGTGCGCATGCTGGGCGTGCCGTTCCAGACGGTCGATGTGCTGCAGGATCCCGAGATCCGCCAGGGCATCAAGGCCTACGGCAACTGGCCCACCATCCCGCAGCTATACATGGGCGGGGAGCTGATCGGCGGGTCCGACATCCTGATGGAGATGTGGGAGTCCGGCGACCTCCAGGATCGCGCCAAGGCGCTCGCCGCGGGCTGACCTTCCCGTCGTCCCCGGTTGCTCCTGCGCTGTCGCGAATCGCACGGCCGCGACCGTCCCTTCGCGGCCGATCCGACACAGGCCAGCGGCCGCGTGGCGCGGTACAAGGCGAGGACGCGCTGCCGGACGTGGCGCGCGGGAGGCAGCGCGTGGAACGTTCGGAACTCCTGGCCGCCGTACGGCGGGCGGCCCCGGCGGGGCTGTGGTCGCAAGGGGTGCAGCTGGCGCGTGCCGGTGCCGTGCGCGGCGTCGCGCGTGAGGACGACGGCCTCGTCCTGCAGGTCAAGGAGGGCGCCCGTCCCACCCCGTACGAGGTGTGGCTGAGCACCGAGGATCCCGAGTGGGACTGCACCTGCGGCCAGGGAGACCCCTGCGCCCACGTCTGCGCCGCGGCCATCGCGAGCTTCCGGGGGGAGGAGGAGGGCCTCGACATGCCGGAGGCGTCCGATCGATACCAGGTCCAGGTCCGCTACGACTTCACCCGCCGCGGGCACCGGCTCGCCGTCCAGCGCGTGGCCTGCTTCGGCGATGGCCGAGAGCAGCCGGTGTCGGGGGCGCTGGCGGAGCTGGGCGCGTTCTCCGAGCGTCGGGACACCCAGGCGGAGTCGCTGCTGCTGTCCATCCGTCCCGGACCGATGGATGAGGAGATGCTCCGGCGCCTGCTGCTGATCCTGGAGGGCGAGGCCGGGGCCACGCTCGACGGGGAGGCGGTCACGCTCGCGGCCAACCCGGTGCCGTTCGTCGTGCGGGTGTCGGACGAGGGCGATGGGTTCCGGGCGGGGCTGTACCGCCCTCCCGGGCTGGACTCGTTGTTCCTGGGGGCGGCGCTCAACGACGGCGTGCTGGCGCCCACCAGCTACGGCACGATGCCGCCCGACGAGCGGCGGGCCCTGCACCCCACCCGTCGCCTGCGCGTGTTCGGCGCAGACCAGGCCGGGTGGCTCGTCGGCGACTACCTGCCCCGGCTGCGCTCGTTCGGCGTCCCGGTCGAGATCGTCACCGAGCGGCTCCCAGAGGGCGAGGCCTTGGTGCCGCGGGTCGAGCTGCGGCTGGATGACGCGGTGGAGGGCCTCGATGTCCGGGCCCACATCGTGTACGGCGATCCGCCGGTGGCGCGGGTCGAGCAGGGCCGCTTCGTCAAGCTGGGCCAGGTCGTGCCGGTGCGCGATCCCGGTGCCGAGCGGCGTGCGGCCCGCGCGTTCGAGGCGATCGCAGGGTTCCCGGTGGGCGTCCGCCGCCGGCTTCCCCCCGCCGACGCCGCGTCCTTCCTCGAGGATGTCGTCCCGCGCCTGGACGGGGTGTCGGTGCGTGGGCATGCCGATCCTCGGCGGTTCCGCGTGGTGCACGACGAGGTCCGGCCGGTGCTGGACGTCTCCCAGCACGCGCTGCCCGAGGAGGCGCTGCAGTCCGCCGGGGGCACGTCGTTCTCGCTGGACGTGCGGTTCGAGGGCCAGGAAGGGGCGCGGGCCTCCTCCGCCGACGTCCTCAAGGCATGGCGCCTCAACCGGCGGGTCGTCCCCCTGCTGGACGGCGGGTTCGCGCCGCTGCCGCGGGCCTGGCTCGATCGGCACGGTCCGCTGCTCGAAGAGCTGCTGAGCGCCCGGGATCGCGAGGGCAAGGTGGCGCGCCACGCCACGGCAGCGCTCGTCGAGCTGATGGAGGACACCGAGGGGCACGTGCCGCCCGATCTGGAGCGGCTCAAGTCCTTCCTCGAGGGCGGGGAGGGCCTTCCGGAGGTGGATCCGCCCCCAGGTCTGCAAGCCACGCTCCGTCCCTACCAGCTCGCGGGCTTCCGCTGGCTGCGCTTCCTGCGGGACATGGAGCTGCACGGCATCCTCGCGGACGACATGGGTCTGGGCAAGACGCTGCAGGCGATCGCGGTGTTGCTCGACACGCCGGGCCCGCACCTGGTCGTCGCGCCCACCAGCGTGATCTCGACGTGGGAGCGGGAGATCGGGCGGTTCGCCCCCGAGATGCGGGTGTCGACCTACCACGGCCCCGACCGGGTGCTCGACGTCAAGGCCGACGTGGTGATCACCAGCTACGCGCTGCTGCGGCTCGATCGGGTCCAGCTCGCCACGCGCCCGTGGGCCTACGTGGTGCTCGACGAGGCCCAGGCCATCAAGAACCCCGACTCGCAGACCGCCAAGGCGGCGTGCGGGATGCCCGCCAAGCACCGGCTGTGCTTGTCCGGTACGCCCGTGGAGAACCACCTCGAGGAGCTGTGGAGCCTGTTCCGCTACCTCATGCCGGGGTGGCTGGGGCCGCGGCAGACCTTCCGGGATCGGTTCGTGCGTCCGATCGAGGCGGGCGATCCCAAGGCGCGGGTTGCGCTGCGCAACCGCGTGC
>JAUHWK010000694.1 GCA_030424555.1 bacterium
GACCCTGCGCGAGTTCGTCGACACCCTCAACCTCGGCGCCCGCACCCGCCACGAGTTCGTCCAGCCCTTCTTGTTTGGCGTGTGGGGTGGGCCGTGGGATCGCAGCGGCGACTTCTCGGCGTACCCAGTCCTCAAGTACCCGGTGATGCACCGCCCCACCCAGCTCCAGCGGGTCCGGTGGCGCCAGCTCACCCACGGCACGCGCCGCTACATCGAGACGATCGCCGAGCGCCTCCAGCGCACCCGGATCCTCCTCGGCACCGGTGTGGTCCGCATCGCGCACGAGGGCGAGGCCTGGATCGTCGAGGACAGCGCCGGCACGGTCCACCGGTTCGATCGGCTCGTGAGCGCGGTGGGGGCGCAAGATGCCCAGCGGCTCCTCCACGACGTGCCCGCCGTCGCGTCCGTGTCCGAGGCGATCGCCGGGTTCGAGACCTACGTGGCCCGCGTCGCCACCCACCGCGATCCCAGCTTCATGCCCCCCGACCGGGCGGACTGGGCGCCGGTCCACGTCGACTACGACGGCGACAGCGCCCGCGTGACCGCCTGGGTCGGCTGGCGAGACGGCGTCGACGTGTTCACCTCGTACGTCGCCGACCGCCGTCCCCAACACGTCGTCCACGAGAGCCGGTTCTGCCTGCCCCTCGTGTCGCCCGCACACTTCCAGGCCCAAGCGGCCCTCGCCCCCCTCCAGGGCACGGCCGGGCTGTGGCTGTGTGGCGACTGGACCCAAGACATCGGTGCCCACGAGGACGCCGTCCGGTCCGCGGTCGACGCCGTGCGGGCGATCGATCCCACCGGCGATCGCTTCGCCGACCTCGTCCAGGGCACCCCGTCCGCCCAGGCCCTGGTCGCCTGACGTCGCTCAGGGCTCGCCGGGCGCCATGAACGGGTTGTGGGCCACCTCCCACAGGTGGCCGTCCGGATCCGCGAAGTAGCCGGAGTACCCGCCCCAGAAGACCGCCTGTCCGGGCTTGACCAGGGTTCCCCCCGCTGCGACCGCCTCGGCAAGGACGGCATCGACCGCGTCCGGCGACGCCACGTTGTGGGCGATCGTCACGCCACGGAAGCCCTCGCCCTCGGCCGACACCGTGGCGTCCTCCGCGAGCGCCTCGCGCGGGTACAGACTCAGCCACGTCCCCTGCAGGGTGAAGAACGCGATCCGCGCGTCGTCGGGCATCGGGCGCCGGGGAAGGCCCAGGCCGGTCTCGTAGAAGGCGATGGACCGATCGAGGTCCGCGACGCCGAGGGTGAGGATCGCGGCTTCGGCACCGACCGCTTCCATGTAGATGCTGACGACGAACGTTCCGACCGACATCAGGCTGAACTGCATCATGTAGATCGCCATCACTCGGCCCCGGTAGTCGTTCTGCACGTACTCCTGCACCAGCACCTGGCCGAGCGCCATCCGGCCGGCCGAACCGAGACCGACGACCAGGATCGCGATCCA
>JAUHWK010000194.1 GCA_030424555.1 bacterium
GCTCGGCGTTGTCCGTGGTGGACGGGTCGGGCATGGTGCCGGCCTTCTCGTGCTCATGGCCCTTGTGGAGGAGCATCGTGGCGTCGCCGCCGTCGTCGAGGATCAGGTTGCAGCCGCCGTGCCCGGGCCAGTCGAGGGCCTGAAGCGTGCACCACCAGTACTCGGCGAGGGTCTCACCCTTCCAGGCGTAGACCGGGACGCCCTTGGGGTCGTCCGGGGTGCCGTCGGGGCCGACGACGGTGGCGGCCGCGGCGTGGTCCTGGGTGGAGAAGATGTTGCAGGAGACCCAGCGGACCTCCGCGCCGAGCTCCACGAGGGTCTCGATCAGGACGGCGGTCTGCACGGTCATGTGCAGCGAGCCCATGATGCGCGCGCCGGCGAGCGGGGACTGACCCGCGTACTCCTCACGCAGCGCGGCCAGGCCGGGCATCTCGTGCAGGGCGAGGTCGAGCTCCTTGCGGCCGAAGGTGACCGTGGCGGCGTCGAGGGAACGGGGCGTCCGAAGCGAGGGTGTTCATGGGGACTCCGTGGCTGGGTCGACGGGGGAGCGCCCGCCGCGCTTCATCCGGTTATCCGGGTGAGCGGATGAATGCGACGCGAACCGGCCGATCCGTGACACCGTCGGCACACAGACTCCGGGAGGCGGACCATGGACGGGGCGGTGGATCCGACAGCGCTGCACGCGACGCTGCTCCGCCCGCTGGTCGGACTGTGGGTGGTCTGGATCGCGCTGTGTGTGGTGTGGATGCCGCGCGACCGATGGCTGGCGGCCTTGGCGCTGGCGGCGGCCGGCGTGCGCCTGGTGGTGGCCCGCCCGGTGTCCGCGCTGCCCGACGGCAAGGGGTGGTGGCTCAGCAACCTGGCCGCGGGCTCCAACCCGTCTCCGGGGTGGTCGGCCGGTCGGTATGGCGACGCCTGGGAATCGGCGGGGGTCCTGGTGCGGACGCTGTCCGCCGGGCTGCTCGATCCCGCGCCGTGGGTCGCGCTGCTCGGATCGGTGGTGGCCGTGCCCGCGGTCGTCGTCGCGGCAGAGCGCATGGGGGCGTCCCGACCCCTGGCGCGGGCAGGTGGGGCGGTGCTCGCGGTGCTCCCGGCGGCGGTGGTCTCGTCGATGACGATCAGCCGCTTCTCCATCGCGGTTCCCCTGGCGATCGTCGGCCTCGCTACGGTGCTTCCGCCTGCGGACGGCGAGGATCGATCGTCGGTGGACCTGGCGCTGGCGGTGGTGTCGGCGGGCTTGCTGGCCCACGCCCGTCCCTTGCTGGTGCCGGCGGCGCTGGTCCTGCTGGTGGCGGCCTGGGATCGCCGGCGCGCCGGACCCTGGGCGCTGGGGGCCTTGGTCGTGGCGTGGCGCGTCGTGAGCGGGGTCTTGTCGGCCGCGGAGGGGGCGCTGCCCGGGGATCCTCCGGCCCTCGGTGCGCTCAAGGTGGATCGTGCGCTGGTCCACTGGTCCACCCCGTCCGACTGGGTGGGGGGCATGGTCCTGCTGGACCCGACCGTGTTCCCGCTCGGGGTGACCGTGCTGGCGATCGGGGCGTGGGCGGCAGGGCGGTCTGCCCGCGCCGTGGCGATCGGTTGGGCCGTGCTGGGCGCGCTGGTCGTCCCCTACGCCCACTTCGGGTTCCGGTTCGACCTGTACCGGATGCAGCTTCCCGCGATGGCGGTGGGCGTGGGCCTCGCGGCGGTGGGGGCGCAGGTGGCGCTGGACCGGCTCGGGGATCGGCGCGTCATTGGGGGCGCGCTCGGGGTGCTGGTCGTCGCGTCGATGGCGTGGGCGGGGAGCCCTCGGGGACAGCCTGCGTGGTCGTGGATCGCAGAGGAAGCGTTGTTTCGAGACGGACTCCGCGGGCTGGACCCGGAGCAGCCCCTGGTGGTGGGGCCCGTGCTCGCCCAGTGGGATCTGGCGCAGTGGACCCAGCGGCAGGGGGTGCGCGAGGTCCGCTCGCCACCCGCCGTGGGGGCTGCCCGGTTCGTGGGGATCGACGCCTTTCGTGAAGGGACGCCGGACCTGTCTGGGTGGGCACCCCACACGGTGCGGACGATCCGGGTCTACAGCGATGGCTGGTACGGCGATCTGGAAGGCCAGACCGTGACGATCGGGTGGTACAGGCCCGAAGGGAAGGCGCCGTGAGCGGGATCCACGATCGGCTCAAGGACCTCGCACAGCCGGTGCGCGTCCGGTTGCTGCGCGTGCTGGAGCTGGAGGAGCTCGGCGTGGGGGAGCTGGCCAAGGTGGTGCAGCTGCCGCAGTCCACGGTCAGCCGTCACCTGGAGGTGCTGCACCAGGGGGGCTGGGTGGACCGTCGGCGCGACGGGCCCTCCACTCTGTTCGCCGCGTCCCAGGACCTGCCCCCCGAGGCCCGATCCCTGTGGGAGGTGGTGCGCACAGGGACGGATGGAGACCACCCCGAGGACGGCCTCCGCCTGGCGAGCGTGATCGCGGCCCGACAGGAGTCCAGCGAGGCGTTCTTCGGGCGCGTCGCGGGGCGATGGTCGGAGCTGCGGCGTGAGCTGTTCGGGGACGGGTTCCTGCTGCCTGCGCTGCTCGGGCTGCTCCCGCCGGACCATGTGATCGTCGACGCGGGGTGTGGTCCGGGGGACGCGCTCGTCCAGCTGGCTCCTCACGTCGCCCGCGTGATCGGGATCGACCGCGAGAAGCAGATGCTGGACACGGCGCGGGCCCGGTGCGCCGGGTTCGACCACGTCGAGCTGCGCCGCGGGGACGTCCTCGACCCGCCGATCGTGGACGGGGAAGCGGATGCGATCCTGTGCATGCTGCTCCTGCACCACCTGGACTCGCCCGCCGACGCGGTGGCGGCGCTGGGGAAGGGCCTCGCCCCGGGGGGACGGCTGGTGGTGGTGGACATGGTCGCCCACGACCGCGACGCGTACCGCCGCACGATGGGGCATCGTCACCTGGGCTTCGAGCCTCGGCAGGTAGAGACCATGGCGAAGGCGGCGGGCTTGGCGGTGAGGCAGCACCGCGTGCTCGCGCCCGACCCCGAGGCGACGGGGCCCGCGTTGTTCGTGGCGGTGCTCGGGCGGGCCTGAGGGGACGTCGTCCCGCCAGCCCCGGGCTGTTCAGCCCCGTGCGGCCCCGGCCGTCACCCGGAAGCGGTGGACGACGTCTCCGCCGCTCTCGGCGAGGTCTTCTGTGAGCGTAAGGCCGCGCGCTTCGGCTTCCCGCACGAACTCGCCGATCCACGGCCGCCCTGGATCGGTGAGCCAGCCGGTGCCGTCGGGGGTGAGGTGGTCGGCGAAGGCCTGGGCGAGCGGGGCGGCGAGCGATCCGTCGTACAGGACGTCGCTGGCGAGGACCTGGTCGAACCGGCCGGCGGCCTCCGGAGGGGCGGGATCGCGCCAGTCCCACCGGGACCAGGTGACGGGGACGCCGAGGTGGCGGGCGTTGGCGGCCAGGAGGGTGGCGGCGTCCGGGTGGACGTCGGTCGCGACCACGGTGGCACCGCGCAGGGCGGCGATCAGGCCGGGGATCGCGAGGCCGCAGCCCAACTCCAGGACGGTGGTCCCGTCGAGATCGGGCCCGGTGGCCAGCATGGTGCCCAGGGTGGCGGCGCCTGGCCAGGGGACGCCGAACATGGGGGAGATGTCGGCGCCGGGGCGGGTGTCTGGACGGCCTCGCCGGCGCTGGGCGTCGTGGGCGACGTTGGCCTCGAACCCGTCCAGCAGGACCAAGTCGAGGGTGAGGTCGGCCACGTCGAACCGGGTGCGGGTGGTCTTCCACCGCACGGCGCGGGGGCTCACCGCTGGGCCCGAGGGGGGCGGTCGATCTCGCGCAGCAGGCGCGCGGGGGCGCCGAGGGTCGCCAGGGCGAGGCGGAGGTCGCCGTGGAGCGGGGCCACGGCACGCCCGGCGCGCGCGACGTGGACGAAGGGACGGACCAGCCCTGCCTTGTCTGCGAAGAAGCGGGCCGTGCGGGGATCCTTGCCAGCGACCGGGTGGCGCCGGCGCGCCAGGGCATCGAGGGCCGCGTCCATCGGGCCGCGGAGCGACAGCCGGATCACGCCGTGGGTGGCGACCATCCCGAGGCGCTCGTACGACGAGGGGCCGAGGCGCCCTCCCGGGCCGGGGTCGCCGACCACCAGCGCGATCACCTCGTCGGGGCGTCCGGTGGCGCCGGAGGGGTGGGGGCCCCACGGGGTGCCCGCTGTGCCGCCCCGGGTGGACCAGGTGCGCAGTGGATCGCCCCGCGACAGCACGGCGATCGTCTCGACCTCGGGGGTCTGGGGGAACAGGTCGACCGCATCCAGCCGGTCGACCCGCAGTCCGTGGGCCGCGAGGATGTCCAGATCGCGCGCGAGGGTCTCCGGTCCGCAGGACACGTACACGAGCCGGTCGGTCTGCGCGGCGAGGCGCTGAAGGGACGCGGGATCGCTGCCGCGGCGTGCGGGGTTGATCACGACCGCGTCCCAGCGACGGTCCAGGGCGACGTCCTCGACCTTGGCGGTGATCACCTCGACGTGGTCGGGGGCCTCGGCCCGTGCGGCCGCCGCGGCCTGGGGGACCTCTTCGACCGCCAGGACCCGCTCGCGCCCGGGGGCGAGCGCCAGCGCCCACGCCCCGACGCCAGCGTACAAGTCGGCGACGGTGCGGGCATCGCCCACGCCCGCTCGGACGCGGTCGAGCACCTGGACGGCGTTGCGGGGGTCGACCTGGAAGAACGCCCCGGGATGCAGGCGGTAGCGGGTGCCGTCGAGCGCCTCGGAGAGGTGGGAGGACCCGCGGAGCACGGTGGGCTTGCGGCCCATCACGCGCTTGCGCTCTGGATCGGCGGTGGAGACGGCGACGCTGACCAGCGCGGGCCACGCGTCCATCAGCGCGCCCAGGCCGCGCCGTCCCCCCTTGAGGGATCCGCCGGCGCACGCGAGCACCAGCTGGGCGTCGCCGGTGGCGTCGGACACCCGAAGGTCGACGCTGTGGACCTCATCGTGGCCGTGAAGCCAGGCGCGGACGTGGCCGAGGCCCTCGCGCAGGGGGTCGACCAGCACCGGGCAGTCGGGCGTGTCGAGGGTGCGCCCGGTCCGTCGCTCCGTGAGCCCGATCGCCACCGACCCGTCGCGGTGGTGGTGAACCGGCAGCTTGAGTCGGTGCCGGTAGGCCTCCTCGTGCCGTGCGCCCTGCACCGCGGGGGCGGTGAGCCCAAGGTGGGGGAACGCCTCGAGCGCGGACGCCAGGCGTCGCTGCTTGACCGCCCGCTGCTCGTCGTACGGGACGTCGCGCAGCGGGCAGCCAGGACAGGTGGGGTGGTGGGGGCAGGTCGGGTCCATTCGGCGCGGGCTATCGCGGTGGCGCGCCCCGATCGCGACCTCGGTGTCGTGGTGGGGACGATCCCCTCGGGGCCGGGTCCTCGGAGAGCCCGTCGGACAGGGCATCGGGCGCGTGTGGCACGGTGGGTGCGAGGCGACCGATCGTCTCACAGACTGGAGCCCCCATGGACCGCCGATCGTTGCCCCTCGTCCTCGCGTTCGGAAGCATCCTGCAGGGCTGTCCTTGGATCGGGGGGTGCGGGAGCTTCGAGCGGACCGAGGTGGTCTCGTTGTCGCAGGAAGACCTGGACGACCTCGTGGTCCAGGGGAGGCTTCAGGCCCGGCGTGCGGTGGCGGTGGACACGGACACGGACACGGACGCCGACACGGACACCGCGGCGGACACGGACACGGACACGGACGCCGCGGCCGACACGGACACGGACAGCGCGGTCGACACGGACACCGACGCCCTGGACACAGATGGCGTGCAGCCGCCGCTCGTGGACCCCACGGGGCTGAGCTGCCAGGAGATCTGCGCTGCGTGGTTTGACTGGACGGAGGTCCTGGACTGCCGAGGGGCGACCCCCGACGCCGGCGATCTGCTGGCGGTCGAGTGCACCGTGGACGACTACTGCATCGGCGGTCGACTCCACGAGGTCGTCACCACCCCCACGCGGGCGATCGGCCCCGACGCCACCGCCCGCCGTCTCGCCCAGATGGCGCACGACGAGTGGGCCAGCGTGGCGGCGTTCGAGGCGCTCGCGACGGAGCTTCGGACCCACGGGGCGCCGGCGGACCTGATCCGGCGGGTGCTCGCGGCGGCGGCGGACGAGGTGCGACATGCACGGGACGTGGCGGCCCTGGCCCACGCCCGCGGTGGGGTGGTGCCCCGGCTTCAGACCCAGGCGCCGACGGCGCGCACGCTGGAGGCCATCGCCAAGGAGAACGTCGAGGAGGCGATCGTCGTCGAGACCTGGTCGGCGCTGCGGGCGCACGTCCAGGCGAGGATGGCGACCGATCCGGCCATTCGGGCGGTGATGCAGGGCATCGCAGACGACGAGACCCGCCACGCCGAGCTCGCCCGGGATCTCGACCGCTGGCTGCGTTCGCGGCTCGACGCCGCCGCCAACGCCCGCCTGGACGCGGTGAAGGCCGATGCGATCGAGGCGCTGCGTCAGCAGCTCGCGACGCAGGCCTTGCCCGACGAGACGGGGTTCGTGCTCGGCGAGCCGTCCCCCGAGCAGGCCGCGGTGCTGTTGGAGGGGCTCGCCGCGAGCGTGTGGCGGGCCTGATCAGCGGGGATCCACCAGGTCGCACAGGATCGGCCGGTGGTCCCACAGCGGCAGCTCGGGGAAGGACACCGGGCTGTCGTCGATCCCCACGGCCGTGCAGCCCTCGACCGCGAGGCCTGCGGTGAGGATGTGGTCGATGCTCGCGACCGGCAGCGCCACGTAGGTGGGGGGATCCTCGGGATCGAGGCTGGTGGCGAAGGACCACCCGGTCCCGGTGGTCGCGTCGATCCACGCGGCCGCGCTCGGGTCGGCCTGGGCTTGCCGCCCCGGGTCGGTGTTGAGGTCGCCGAGGAGGATGCCGGGTGCGGCGGCGAGGCCGGGGTCGTCGACGATCGCGGCGACCTGGGCGGTGCGGCACGCGGTGTCGTCCGACGACACGCCGCTGGTGCCGTGGACCCCGACGACGGTCAGCGAGCCCGCCTCGGTGAGGACGGTGCCGGCGGCGACCCGGCTGCCCGATCCGCACCCGTCGATCTCCGCGCCGGTCAGGACGTCGTCGCAGCGGTCCGTGCGGCAGCCCTCGAACGTCCCCCACGCCGTGCGGACGCCGAGGCACTTGTCGGGCTTGCCGGGAAAGCACGCCACCTGCCATCCCGGTCCCAGCACGCGCTGCGCCACGCTGGGGTCGCCTGTCGTCCATTCCTCGCACACGAACCCGTCGGGGATCGCGTCGGGGACGTCTCCACAGCCGGTGGCGGGGTCGAACACCTCCTGAAACGCCACCAGATCGGGGGCGAGGTCCTCCAGGATCTCGGTGGCGCGGTCGATCGCGGGCTGCCACGCCAGGCCGTTGCCAAAGTGGGTATCGCTGGCTGCCTTGACCTCTGGGGTCCATCCCGAGGGATCGCCGGGAGAGGCCAGGCCGCCAGTCCCGGTGTTCCAGGTGAGCGCCCGCAACGCGCGGGGGGCCGCGTCG
>JAUHWK010000195.1 GCA_030424555.1 bacterium
CCGATGCGGGCCCGCATCACCGAGGGCGACGAGCGGGCCGACCTGTGGGCGAAGCTGTCGACGGCCCACACCAACTACGCGGGATATCAGCGCAAGACCTCGCGCGAGATCCCCGTCGTCGTCCTCGAACCTCGCTGACGCTCCGCCGCCTCCAGATCGGCGAGGGTGCCGGCGGCGCTCGCGCCGTCGCCGGTGACGGTGAGGATCTCGGGGCCGTCGGTGCCGACCACGATCGTGTGCTCGAACTGGGCGGACATGGAGCCGCGCCGGTTGGCGAGCGTCCAGCCGTCGGACAGCTCCCGCACGATCGCCCGCCCGTCCGTGAGGAAGGGCTCGACGGTGACGACCATGCCGGCGTGGAAGCGGCGGACGTCCGTGTGGTCGTCGTATCCGGCGATGAAACTAGGCTCCTCGTGTAGTGAGCGGCCGACGCCGTGGGAGCCCAGGTTGCGGATGATGCGGAACCCGGTCTCGCGGGCGACGCGCTCCACGGCCTGACCGACCACGCGGAGCAGGCGACCGTCACGCACCTCGTCGATGGCCTCGTCGCGGGCACGGCGGGCGGCATCCAGGATGGCCCGCTGGCCCTCGTTGGCGTCTCGCGCGAGCACGAAGCTGCCGCCGGTGTCGCCGATGTAGCCGTCGAGCTGGGCGCTGACGTCGATGTTGACCAGGTCGCCCACCGCGAGCACGGTGTCGTTGGGCACGCCGTGGGCGACGTGCTCGTTGACGCTGATGCAGGTGTGGCCGGGGAATCCGTAGGTGAGGACGGGGGCGGACACGGCGCCGTGGCGCTTGAGGAAGGCGGCGCCGAGGGCGTCGAGCTCCGCGGTCGTCATGCCGGGACGGGCCGCCTGCTGCATGTAGGCGAGGCAGGAGGCGACCACGCGGCCTGCGAGCTTGAGTCCTTCGATGTCCGCATCGCCGTCGATCGTCACGGTGCCTCCCGGAGCGGGTCCGGTACCCCGTCGGTGGGGGGACGTCCCCTGGTCGTGTGCGCGGATCAGGCGTTGGACGCCGGGGGAAGCAGGGAGAACGAGCCGTGCCGGACCGCGCGCCAGGTGGCGGCTGGATGCGGCGGCGTGGCGGCACACCAGCGCATGAACGCGCGCAGGGTGGTGTCGGGATGGACGGCGTCGTCCCCCGTGAGCTCGCCGGCGAGGAACGCGTCCACCATGGTCAGGAGGCGCTCGTGGTACCCGTCGTACACGCACAGGTCGCGGAGGAACTCGGCGCGGGGGTGGGTGCCGTCCACCACGGTGGCGAGCTCGTCGCGGAGGGCCTGCAGGGACCCGGGCTCCACGGTCAGGATCGCGAGGTCGTACAGGGCGTTGTCGCCCGGATGGTAGGCCCCGAGCAGGTGCCGGACGATGTGCTCGGCGCTGCTGCCGAGGCCGACCTGGTCGAGGGGGTTGACCGCCCGGGCGCGAAACACGGCCGGCCCTCGGAACAGCCGGTGTTGGAGCCGAACGGCACCCGGCGTGGTGCGGACAGGCTCGTCGGTCGACAGGCCGATCGTCTCGGGACGGAGGACGACCCGGGTCCACATGTACAGGACCCCCATCCAGACCTGGTACAGCGTCGGGGCGCGGTCGATCGCCCCCTGCCGCTCCAGGGCGTCGACGCGGCGGGCGATGCGTTGGGGACACCACAGCAGGGCGTACCACCACGGGGCGACGGCGGGCATGGGGCCTCCAAGTCGGTGGATCGTTCCACACGGATCGGCTGCGGTACACTCCCGTCGTACCCGTCCCACCCCCCAAGGCCAACGATGCGGCACGCCTCCCTCGCGCTCTCGCTCCTCACCACCACCGTGCTGACCGCCTGCGACCCGTCGTCGATCGCCATCGACGACTCCGATGCGGTCGAGATCGACACGGGAGAGCTCGACTCCGCGGACACGGGGGACACCGGCGAGACGGGGGACACCGAGGAGACCGGCGAGACGGGAGACACCGTGGACTCGGGAGAGACGGACGAGTCCGACCTGCCAGAGAGCGACGACACGGACACGGACACGGACGAGACCGACAGTGGGGACACGTCGGTGCCTGTGGAGACGGACGAAACGGACACCGCGGACACTGCGGACACGTCGGTCCCCGTCGAGACGGATGAGACGGACAGCGGGGACACGTCGGACTCTGCGGACACGTCTGTGCCTGTGGAGACGGACGAGACGGACAGCGGGGACACGTCGGACACTGCGGACACGTCGGTGCCTGTGGAGACGGACGAGACGGATGAGTCCGACACGTCTGACAGCGGGGACACGTCTGACAGCGGGGACACCGGCGACACATCGGTCCCCATGGAGACGGACGAAACCGACGAGACGGACACGGGTGACACGTCGGACAGCGGGGACACGTCGGTCCCTGCGGAGACGGATGAGACGGACGAGTCCGACACGTCAGACAGCGGGGACACCGCGGACACGTCGGTGCCTGTGGAGACGGACGAAACCGACGAGACGGACACGGGTGACACGTCGGACACCTCGGACACGTCGGTGCCTGTGGAGACGGACGAAACCGACGAGACGGACACGGGCGACACGTCGGACACCGCGGACACGTCGGTTCCCGTGGAGACGGACGAGACGGACGAGACGGACGAGACGGACGAGACGGACGACACCGACCTTCCCACCATCCAGGTCGCAGGCAGGATCTACGACTTTGTGTCCGGGAGCGGGGTCGCGAACGCCACGATTCGCCTGCACGGTGGACCGGCGCTGCAGAACGCGACGACGGCGGCGAACGGCACGTTCTCGATCGAGGTGCCGGTCGGGGACTGGTTCGTGGTGGCCGAGGCCCCTGGGTACTGGGGGGCGGGCGCCTGGGTCCCCGTGGAGGAGGGTCCGCCGATCACGGGGTTTGAAGCACCGATGGTGTCGGACTCGGTGGCGGCTGGCTTCGTGCTCACCGGCATCTCCCTGGACCCGACCAAGGGGGCGGTCGCGGCCTTCTTCGACACCAGCCACGGGACGGGGGAGTCCGCGACCCTCGACGTGGCCTACGACGGTCCGGTCACGGTGTGCCCGGGGGTGAGCATCTTCCCGGACTACCCGTGCCAGAGCGCGTCGTTGACGGGGGGCGAGCCGGTCCTGCTGTTCGTCAACATCGACCCCTCGGTGGGGATGGCGACGGTGGCGGTGTCGGGTGCGCCGGGCGTGAACACCTGCGATCTGATGGTCGCGGGGTACGACCGCTTGCCGATCCTGCCCAAGGTGCTGTCGGCGGCGCCGGCGGAGTGCCAGTAGGCGTGGTCAGTACCGGCTGAATCCGGCGCCGCGGAAGGTGGGGACGTCGTCGTCGATCTCCCCGCCGCGCAGCACGTACACCCGATCGAAGCGCTCGAGCGGCTCGCCGGCCTTGGCGGGACGGAGGACCACCGGGGTGCCCAGCGCGGGCGGTGGACCCTGCACGACGCGGAACGGCGTCTGCACTTCGCCGTAGCCCTCCATGTCCACCCGGTGGAGCCCTGGCGGCCACGCGACGACGGGGTGCTTGTCCCAGCCGGCGGGTCCGGATGCGACCACGCCGCCGCCGGCACAGGTGACGTGGTCGGGATCGGGGTGGCGCACCACCGGGATCGCCAGGTGCAGGGCGGGGCGGAGGTCGAGGCCGTCGTAGCCGTCGAACAGGTGGGGTGCGTGGAACCCGGACCCGGCCGCCACCTCGGTGCAGGACCCGTCGTGGGAGGTGGCGTGGACCGACCCCGTGCCCCCGCCGTTCACCACCTGGATCGCGCACCCCTCGGCGGTCAGGGCGTCGACGACGGCGCGGCGTCGGTTGGCCGCGAGGGAGCGGCTGGCGGACTTGACCAGGCCACGCGCGGCCCGAAGGGCGGGGGCCAGGCGTCCGTCTGCGGCGGCGACGTCTGGCAGGCCGGCCACCTGGGCCTCGTAGGCGAGGACGCTGTCGATCGCGACCCCGGGGAGGTCCGCCACCGCGCGCGCCAGCGCCACGACCTGTGCCACCGACCGCAAGGGGCTGCGCCGGACCCCGAGGTGGGCGAGGCCGCCGAGCGGGCGCCAGGACACATCGACGTCCACACACAGCCCGATCTCCACGCCGAGGGAGGTGGCGGCATCGGACAGCAGCCGGGCCTGAGCCCGGTCGTCGATCGCCACCCGCACCGTGGTCTCCCGGGCGGCCTCCGCCAGCAGGTGGGCGTCGTCGGGCCGGGCGATCGGGTAGGCGACCAGCAGGTCCTCGAAGCCCATCGCCGCGAGCCCGTGGGTCTCCGACGCGCTGTACGTCATCAGGCCCGCCATGCGGGGGTCGTGGTCGAGAAGGTGGCGCAGGACCTCGGGGACGCGCACGGACTTGGTGGCGATCCGCAGGGTCACGCCGTCGGCGAGGGCGGCCAAGAGGTGATCCGCGTTGTGCTCGACCGCGTCGAGATCGACGATCGCGGCGGGCAAGGGCACGTCGGCCAAGCAGGCGCACCAGTCGATCGTCGTGGTCACGGGGCCTCCGGTCGCTCCGTCCCGCGCCTATCCGTCGCGGCGGTTCGGCGAGACAACCCGATGCAGGGGCTGCCCGCCCTCGGCCTGCGGGCGTTAGACGCGGCGCCATGTCCAGCCCCTCCGATCCCACCACCGAGGCGATGCAGCAGCGCGGTCTGCTGGGCGTGGTCGTGCTCGTCGTCCCGATCGTGAGCATCGTGGTGGTCGGTGCCGCGTACCTTGGGCTGGCCTGGATGGGGCTCCAAGGTCGGGACGAGGCCGGTACAGCGGTCCGAATGGCGTTTCGGGGCTGTCCCGCAGCGCAAGAAGGGGTCGCCGCCCGTGTCGCGTTCATGGGCCTGCCCGACCCGCGGTTCGAGACCCTGGAGGACGGGTTCGCGCTCACGACGGCCCTGCCGCCCGATCCCGAGGTCCGGGCCTCGATCCCCGTCACCTTGTCCGCGCCGGGGGTGTTGGTGGTCCGTCCCGAGCAAGGCGGCGAGGCGGTCCTCACCCGACGCGACATCGCGTCCGCCACGGTGGAGCTCCCGTTCCTCGACGCGCCGCACGCGATCCTGGCGCTGTCTCCGGATGGCGCCCTGGCGCTCCAGGGCCACATGGAGGGCCACCCCGAGGATGCCATCGCGGTGGAGCTGGACGGCGAGGTCGTCTACAAGCGCAAGAACAGCCCTTCGGTGTCCGGGGGCCGGCTCGCGGTGGATCAACCTGGCGAGACCGATCTGAACCGGATGCGGTTCGCGGCACACCTCGCGGCCGTGCTCCAGGGGCCCGCGCTTCCCTGTCAGCCCACGGTGGTGGTGGACGCGCTCGACGAGGGCTGACGCCTCACACCAGCATGTCGACGATCGGGCCTGCGCGCAGGGTGCATGTGGTGCCGCCGGGCCACAGGTCGCCGTCGAGCTGAAGGTGCAGCGGGGACTGGGCGGTGATCACCAGCTCGGTGCTGCGTTGGGTCCAGGCGCTGGCACGGGAGACGGGCCGATGGCGTCGGATCGTGACGAGGTCCCGCGCCAGCTGGGCTGGGGTCGACCGCGTGCCGAACACGCCGAACGAGCGGGGGTCGTGGGAGGGGGGGAATGGCCGGAAGTCGAGCCCGACGCTGGGTGCTGCACCCGCCATCAAGATCAGCCAGCCGCCGCTGGCCTCCTGGCCCTCTGCCGTGCGCAGGGTGGCGGGGATCGGCTCGAAGAACCGGTCTGCGAACGCGCCGCCGGTGCCGACGGACACCAGCGCCCGGCCGAGGGTCCACGCGGCGCGGGCCGGAGAGGGGGTGCCGTCGGCCTCGTAGGCCTCGATGAAGCGGGGGGTGATCCCGATCCCGAACAGCCACCCGGCGTGGGTGCCGTCGACCACGAGGGGCGCCTGGCGCACCGCGCGGACCGGGCCTTCGATCAGGGCACGCAGGCGGCGCACAGGGCGACCGGGGCGAAGGCCGAGGCCGCGGGAGATCGTGTTCATCGTGCCGCCCCCGGGCAGGGCGATCGCGGGGAGCCCGGGTGAGGGGGAGGTCGAGGGCTCGCTGCGGTGGGACCAGGCGTCGGCCCACGCGTCCATCAGGACCGCGGTCGCGACCCGGTGGGCGGTGCCGTCGCCGCCGACGATCGCGATGGCGTCGACCCCCTCGGCGCGAGCACGGTGGGCCTCGGCGTGCAGGTCGTCAAGGGACTCGGGGGAGGAGACGAACCCGCGCGCGCCGAGGACGGCCTGCAGGCGCCCCGCGAGGCCACGGTCCCCCTTGGGGCCCCGCGCCAGCCCGTTGACGACCACCCACCATCGCTGCGGAGCGGGCCTGGGCACCCCCGCGGTCACAGCCCCTCCCGGCTCGTGGTGCGGGCCGGTCCGACGACCTCGTCGCCTCGGCCAAACAGCCCGAAGGCGCCGCCGGTGTGCCAGAACAGCCACCGACCCTGCCACGCACCGCGGCCGGCCTCCGTGCGCAGCGCGTGCAGGGCCTTGCCCGTGTACACCGGATCGAGGAGCAGCCCCTCCGCGCGGGCCGCCAGCCGGATGGTGGACCACACCCCGTCGTCGGCGACGCCGTAGGCCGGACCCTGGTGCCCCTCGACGACGTCCCAGGTGGTGGGGCCGGGGGCGGACAGCGGGGGAAGCGAGGCGGTGCCGTCGGACACGATCGCGTGGACCCGGTCCACGAAGGTCTGACGGTCGTCGCACACGGCAATGCCGAGGACGGGCCCTGGGGCGTCGCCGGTGGCGAGCCCGGCGAGGGTCCCGCCCGATCCCACCGCGACCACGATCCCGTCGAACCGATCGAAGGGCAGGTCGCGCAGCTGGGCTCGTAGCTCCTGGGCGGCGTCGACGAACCCGCACGCACCCCGCGCGTTGCTCCCACCCTCGGGGATCACCATCGGTGTGTGGCCCTGGGCGCGGAGGGCGCCCGCCCAGGCCGCGAGGACGTCGTCGCGGTGGTGGCGGTAGGTGTCGGCGTCGCAGGTGCGGATCTCGGCGCCGAGCAGGTGGTCGAGCAGCAGGTTGGCCGTGGGGACCGCTGGCTGCGTTCCGCGCAGGAGCAGCTTGGGCTCCATGCCCAGCTGACGCGCCGCGACCGCGGTGGCCCGGGCGTGGTTGGACTGGAGCCCGCCGGTGGTGAGCACGGTGTCCACTCCCCGGTCGACCGCATCGGACAGCAGGTGGCGCAGCTTGCGGACCTTGTTCCCCGACAGGCCGAAGCCCGTGAGGTCGTCGCGCTTGACCCACAGCGACACCCCCAGTGCGGCGCCCAGGCGCGGCGCCGGCTGCAGGGGGGTGGGGCACAGTCCCAGGTCGAGGGTCATGGTGCTTCCTTGGGGGGCGGCGGGGTCGAGGCCGCCCGGGGACGCCCGCCGGACGCCTCGGACGACAGCGGCTGGTGGGCGTCGACAAGCACGACCTGGATCTCCCGGCCGCCCTTCTGGAACAGCGCGCCGCCGATCCATCGCAGGGCGACACCCTCCGTCCGCATCAGGTCGATCGTGAGCGGCTCCCGACCGGGCAGGGA